>RXJW01000032.1 GCA_003963005.1 Burkholderiales bacterium | reverse complement strand
CCGCGCGCTCCGCCGCCTTCCAGTCCGTGCTGACCTCGCCGACTCTGAACTCAGCGATGTCGCGCAGAAAGTCGAGGCTCGGCAAAGGCTTGCCTGGGCACATGAGACCGAAGCGCGCGTTGGCGGTGTTCCGGCGCAACGCCCAGCCGTGCTCCGCAGGATCGCGGCGGTGCGCAGCGATGTAGTACCAGATGGAGCGCGCATGCTCACTTCCCTCATGCCACTGCCCCAGCCACCACATCGCATCGCTCGAGCCGGCTTCGGCCCAGCTGGCGATCCGCGCGTAGGCCTGGTCGAATGCTGGCTGCTCTGCGGCTGGTACCGCTACGAGGGCATCAACCGGCACGTCAAGGGTCGCTCCTGTTTCCCAGTTCGCGCACCAGAGCAGTTCCCCGGTCGAATAAGTCGGCGCCTCTGCCATCAGCAGCACGACAGCCCCGTCGCTGCTGCCGTGTCGCCGGAACAGGGGCCCACCGTCCAGAGTCACCGGCCACGCCCCCGTCACCTGGCGGAATGCCCTGGCCTCAGGCGTTTCGAGCTGCTCGCCACGGATCTTCCCGCACCGATGGCAGAGCACAGCATTACGCCCGGCACCGCCTCCACCTACCCGCCAGGAATGCTTCACGCCGCGGCTGACACGTACCTCGCGGCGAGGCGCCGCGCATCCCGCGCCGGCAGCCGCTGGCTCCAGGTTCTTGTTGCTCCGCTTGGCCACACATCCCCTCCCGTTTCATGCAAAACGGGCAGTCTGACTGCCATGTGGCGGGGGGTTTAAGAGACGCACCGGCCGAAGCAACAGCCAGGCTGGCGCACCGCCATCTGGCACAAGGCGCGGGCCTGGATCAGCCCAGCAACTCCTGCCCGGCCGGCAGGTCGATGATGTCCTCGATCCAGTGTTCGGCCTCGATGTGCCGGAGCGCATCCTCCAGGGATGGAAACGGCTGAACGCCGTCCTCGAAGCCATGCCGCATGCGCACGATCTTGGCGGCACCAGACTTCATGGACCAACGGAGCTCCAGAGCGAAGTGGCTGCTCTCGCGATGCCGGACACCGAAGCGCACCATGCCACTCTTGGGTTTGACATACGGCGCGAAGAACCGCACCCCAGCCGCGGCCCGTTCAACGGCGCCCGCCTCGCCTCGGTTGAGCTGGACGTACAGCACGGTCTGTTTGGTGTCGGCCCACTGCATGCCCCAACCCAGGCCATGGGCCTTCGCCAGCGCCTCGCCGGCGTAGTAGAGGCACATGCTGCCGCCTGGCGCCAGGAGCACGGCTACGTCTGGCGAGTCCCCCCACAGACGAAGTCGCTCGAGGTCGTACTCGTAGCTGATCGCCGTGACCGCCTCGTCGGCGCGATCGCTGCGTCGCTCGGCCTTTTTCAGCTCCGCCCTGGCCTCGGCAGCCCTGGCCGTTGCTTGCGCCAACTGCACTGCCAGCTCGGCCAGACGGCCGGCTTGCCCAGTTTGAATCTGCGTGGTCTTCTTCCGTGGCATCTCTGGCTCAGTTCTTGAGGTTGATCTTGACGCCGGCTTTTGCAATCTCGGCGCGCGTGGCGGCAGCAAGGAGGTCCTGCTTGCCAATGACGAGTTGGCCCGTCCACCGGCCCGAGTTGGCCAGCCACTTGCGCACGAGCAGGCCCTCTCCGCGATAGCCGAGGAACAGGCAGATCTGGCGAGCGCCTTGGTGGCCGTACCGGCAGTGGTACAGGCGCTGGAACTTGGGGACGATGGTCATGATGGCGATGTGGCGTTCAGGGCGGTGATCGGCGTGCTGCGGCGGGATGGCACCAGGGTTCAGGCCTCGTTCAGGCGCTCAGCATCGTTCATCCCGTCGTTCTCGCCCTTCTCCGGACTGGCGATGCGAGCGGCGCGCCCTGCATCGTCCAGCACGACCCACCAATAGACCGCGCAGTTGGGCCAGGCGTCGGCGTCGGCATCCACGCCCTGGTCAACGTCAGCGACGACGTCGAAGCCCGATAGATACCCGTCGATCCACTCCTGCGGCGGCAGCACGGGTGGCGTGGCGGGCACTGGGCGGCCCCAGCGACCCAGGGCAGCATCCCTGGACGGAAAACTGGCGATGCTGTGCATAGATGGACCTCTGCGCATTCCTCAGGTCAGGCGTCCGCCGGCTGTGGCTGTCGACGGCTGCTGCAGCTAGACCGGCCTCAGGCCGCCATGCCGATCCTCGCCGGCGCCAGGCGCCTCTCGACCTGGGCGATATCGCTGGGCAGCGGCATGTTGATGAGCTGGAGCAGCTTGGCCGCGGTTGCCTTGATCCCGTCGGCCGTCATCTGCATCTTCCCCAGCACGACGCAGCGCCCTTCCCACATGGGTGAGGCGCGAGACGAACTCACCAACGCGAGCCGCTCCAGGCCCTTGACGGCCTGGTGCCGCAGCATCACATGGTGGCCCATCAGCGCGAGGCCATGGAGCCACACGGCCTGGCCGATCACAAGCTGAGCACGCGCGTCGGCCGGCGCGATTTTCCCGTCGAGCATCGACGCCCAGTCCGGCACATGGGTGCGCACTTGGGCAAAGAACTCGGCGATGGCCAGCTCGAGCCGCTGCAGCTGCGCCGGGTCGGCCTGGCCGAAGCTGGTTTCGCTGATGCCCGTCAGGATGGTGACGAACTTCTTGAAGGCGATCAGGCTCCACAGCTTGGTGGACTTCCCCGCCACCGAGGCGTTCTCGAAATCGATCCGGGCCCGGATGTCGGGCAGCTTGGTCAGCAACGCCAGCACCCAGGTGTTGAACGGGTTGCGTTGGTCATACAGCGCATTGATCGCGCTGCTCGGTCGGACCTGCTTGCTGTTGATGTCCGCGAACATCTGCTGGGCGCGCTGCAGGCCCTGGTCGTAGTAGATGGAGACCGAGATCGTTTCGTTGGCGAAGGCTGGGTGTCGGCGCAGCGCCGCAGCGATCGCATGCCGGCGGTGTTGGCCATCGTTGATCAGCATGGTGGCGGACATCGGGATGTGCAGCATGCCCACCTGGTGACTGCCGCCGATCGCCTCGAAGCTCATTTCGGCGGAGACGCTGCAGGTCAGCGCCGGCAGCACGTAGTCGTTGGGGTTGCCCACCATGTAGTCCGCGATGGCCTCGGCGCGGCGCTCGTTCAGCAGCCGCTGGGCGCGGTGCTCCGGCGGAACGACGTCCTCGTCGAACACGAAGAGCTTGGCGACGATGTCGTAGGGGATCTGAGCCGAGAAGTACTCCCGGCCGGCCTGGATGCCGCGGACCGCAGGGAAGCTGTACGTGATCGCGTTGAGGTCTCGTTTCACCTCAGCTTGCACTGCGACCGTCCGAGCACGCTGCTCGGCAATGGCCTGGCGACGGGCGCCCCGGCGCTCGAGCTCCCGATTGGCGTGTTCCGCGAACTCGGCGCGCAGCTGCTCGAGGCTGAGCCCGTGCCGGAGCAGCATGCTGGAGATGAAGGCTTGGCTGTGAGGCGCACCCGTGCCGCCCTCTTCGGCCAGCACCTCGATCATCGCTTCGACGCATTGCCGATGCCGCTGGTCGGTGAGCGCCGCGCTCAGGAGGGTTTCCGAGGTGGCCCCGACCTTCACCGACTCGCTGGAGGAGATCACCCAAAGGGCATCCCGGTAGGACGCGTCGCGCAGCTTCTTCTGGAGGCGGCCTCGCTTGAGGTCGGCGTCGAGCTGACTGCTGTGACGCCCGACGATCTCGCCGGCACCGCGCGGTCGGTTTTCAAGCTGGCAAACGGTGAGCGCGATCACGTAAAAGTAGGTCGGCATGAATTCGTTCCTTCAAGGGCGGGCGTCTTGTCCGCCGCGGTTGCTCTTGGCCTCAGCTGCGGCGCTGAAGCGGTGTTTGGGTGGAGCGGCGCCGAAGCGCCCGCGCACTGGCCGCTGGCCCAGTCGCTCGCTGAATCACTGCGTGCCTTCGGCGCCGTCGACCGAGTCCGCGAGTCGAGCCAGGTCTTCCTGGGTGTGAGGCACGCCCGAGTAGTTCATTCGCAGGTAGAGGCTCTTGAGCGCCGCCTCATCGGTGTCGTTCGGTAGGCATATGCGCGTCAGCACGACGCGGTCGAAGCGTCGGAGCTGTTCAGCCCGTGGTAGGTCCGCGTAGCCGAGCCCGTCGAACACACACAGCCGACCTTCAACGAACTCTCTGATGGCAGTGACCCGCTGCTGGCCATCGATCAACCAGCCTGAGCCCTTCTTGACCACAGCGCGCCCGCCCGGGCCCGACGTCCAGTCAGGCTCCACGGTGACGATGGCACCAGGTGGGAACCCCAGCAGGATGCCCTCGATGAAGGCGCGCTGGCGCTGGCCGTCCCAAACCGAGGGCCGCTGCCAC
The DNA here is from genome assembly GCA_003963005.1 of Burkholderiales bacterium. GTDB lineage: Bacteria > Pseudomonadota > Gammaproteobacteria > Burkholderiales > Burkholderiaceae_C > Pelomonas. Next base: position 10,923 of record RXJW01000032.1, on the reverse strand, counting down.
GGCGGCAACACAAGCGACATCAGCTGCCGCTCGCCGGCCGTCGTCATCTCAACGGCCGACTCCTCCCAAAGGCTGGAGATGGTGCGGGGCGCGGCTGCGCCGCTCAGTAGTACGTCTGGCAATACGCGGGGCATGCCCGTCGATGCAAGGGCCATGGGCTTCTTCCTGTTGGCGTCGTGGGCGGCTGGCGCAGACGGTCAGTGACCGCGCTGCATGCGTCCGCCATCAATCGCGCGGGGCCAGCCAGTGATCTACCTTCAGGCTACAGGCCTGGCCTGCATGCGCAACGCCTGCCGACAATTTCATGGAGCGGGGCGGCCAGGGCGCTACTGCGGAGGCCGTCATCGGTGCACAACGGCGAGCTGCGTGCCTGAGGCGGAAGCCAGCCCCCGGTCATTGGCAACACGCAGATGATGGGCGCCTCGTCAGCCTGACCCAATCGCTCAACACCTTGCCTCTTCGTGCCGCAGATGCTCGCGGCACTGGTCGACGGCAAGGCGCGTGCAACTCGCGGCCCAACCCAGATCGAAAGACTCGTCCCCCTGGGTGAGCTGACCGGTCCTTGCAACCAGGTCGAGTTCCACCCTGTTCTTCACCCCGTGTAGATCCGTCAACTTGAGCCGTACCCACCGCTCACTCAGGCGACGGATCGACACTTTGCTCTTCTTCCCGTCGTCCCAGTGTTGGATGAACTTGATCTTTCGTTGCACCGGAATCCGCATGAAGTCCGAGCAGTCCACCGGCACATGGGGATTTGGGTTGCCTGGGGTGCCCACTGATCTCGCGAATCGCTGGCTTGCGCCTGCTCGGGACTGTTGGCCTGCTTCACTGTTCAATCGCTACTCCTCGCGCAATCACTCCGCCGGCGCGCTGGCGCCGGGCCTGACGAACTCGACTCCATTGAGCGTCGGCCCTGGAAAGCGGCGGAGCCCATGCGCTTCATTTCGTCGTAATGGTGCGTCCAGGCTACCGACGACGCTCGCACGGGCAAGGACTGCCCTTCGCAGCCTCAACGACTGCAGTGCAAGCAGGCCAGGCTTCGTCGACCCACACCAGCACTCTTCATAGGCCCTCCCAGTACGCTCGAGTTGGCAATGGCCAGCCGCCTGGCTGCTCGCCGTCCAGCAGCTGCTCTAGTGACGGGCACGGACCCGGCAAGCTAGGCTTCAACCTCGTGTAGCCGATGCCGGCCGGCTACTTGCCGCAGACGGAGGCCCCCAGTGCGCCCGCGGCTGGTCGCCAGCCTCCATCAGCTTCTGCTAGGACGCGGCAGCGATTGAGACCGTTTGAGGCCCACCCTGCGAGACATCCTTCTGCGGCTTCACCGGCTCACTTCTGGCTCCGCGGCGCCAAGGCTTCAGCCCGCATGGAACGCCGCTGCTCCGAGAGGGCTTGGTCGGCTTCAGCGCCTCTACGTTCTCGCCACCGGTGCCAGCCGGCCAGGCCGTCAGTCGGGGCACGGCAGCCGTTCCAGGTGAGGAAAACCTCATAGCGCGTCAGCGGCTGCCCGGCGTCAAGTGAGCGCTGGATGGTCGCCAGGCGGCAAGCGTCCCCATGAATGGCCTCGCGCACGTCCTCGGCAGGCGCGAAACCATCCATGTACATGACCGATGCCATCAGGGGCACAAAAGGCAGGATGAAGGCGCTGATCCATAGCGTCCTGGCCATCCGAGAAGGCGAGCCGGCAACGGCGACTTCGGTGTCCGATGGAGCTGCGGGCCTGACGCTCATGCGCGGCGGTCCTCTGCACGTCCGCTGCGCGCGAGCTCGAGATCCGCAGCAGCGATCAGCAGTGCGGCCGCACGGACGTAGTTGTCGTACCGGTCCTTGACCTTGCACGCGTCTTCGTCCCAGGGCCAGCGGACCCGCCCCTGCTCGTGCCCGACGTCGGCCATCGCATAGAACGCTGCAGCTTGCGCGAGCTCCGCGCTGTCCGACAGGTCCGCGTCGTGCTGGCGGGTATAGCCCTTCACGTGGATCTGCCGTGAGCGCTCGGCCAGGACCGCGGCCGTTGCGTCAGTCAGTTGCCCCGGCAGCTCAGATCGCGGGGGCTCATGGTGCGCCTTACGGAAGCTCGCGACACCGACGCTGACCCCCAGGACGCTCAGCAGGGCCGCCAGAACCCACCGCGTGACGGAGTCATCCATCGGTCGCGACGGGAAGGCAGCGACGCTGAACGCGTACAGAGGGGCCGCCACGATCAGCACGGCGGCGAGCCAGCGGGTTGTCTTTGGCTTCATGAACTCACCTTGTGAGGCTACTGACGCTGCATGGAGAGGCGGCGGGCGCCGCCACGGTCCCTTAGAAGCGGTTCATCCCGCCAGCGGTGACCTCTTTGAGCTGGGAGATGACAGGCTGCGGCAGCGGAGCCCTCTCGAGGTTCCAGGCCTGCTCGAAGGCGGCAAGCATGACTGGGTTGTCCGACGCCATCTGCGCAATCGCCTGCGCACTGTTCTCGCCGTTGTGAAGGAGGATCACCCCGAGTCGCCGCAGACCCAGAACGGCGTCGCGGACGCGGACTGCTGCCCGTTGCTCTTCACTGGCACGCTCTTGCTGAATGTAGCTGTTGAGGGACGCGATCTGCGCGTTGAGCGTGGCAATGACCTGCGCAGCGTCCGCGGCTGAAATCGTGGTTTCGCCTTCGACCTTCATGACGCGTATCTCCTGTAACTCGGAAAGGTTGTTGGACTGAAGCTAGCGCGTTTTCAGCGTCGAACCAGGCCTGAGTAGCGCCGGCTTCGACTGGTGATGATCTCAATGCCCAGCACGAAGCAGACGAAACCAGCGGCGGACAACAGCCACAGCGCTGCGGTGTAGAACTGCATATCGCCTGGCGCGCCCTCAAGCGCCGACACAGCGACATCGACCGCATCAGACTGGTCGCTGTCCGACAGCTTGCCGACTGTGGACCCTAGGACGCCCATGGTCACCTGATGCATCTTTTGGTCTTGGAGATTGACCACCTTTTGCACGCAGTAGATGCTCACGTTGATCGCTGCGCACAGGCCAAGCATCAAGATGCCCAGCCAGCGAGGAGCGGCTGCGAGTGCGATGCGAATGCCGACAAGGGAACTCGACTCGATTACGGCCATGGGGCCTCCTTTCTGGTAACGGCGGCATCTGCGCAAGACGGCGTCCGCGCAGTGCGCCGCCATTATTTGGACCCTTGCTCGGGCTGTTGAAGAGACGCACCTCAACCGCCAGGCCGCTCGCCTTCCAGCAGCTTCGTGATGATGGGGAAGGTGCGCCGCACCGGGATCAGCAGCACGAAGAACAACGCCAGGCCATCCAGGCCCAGAGGCTCGTCCCACCACGATTTGACGTAGACGCAGAGGATGAAGAGCAGGCTGCAAACAAGGCCCACCAGCGCGTAACCGATCATCTGCCTCAGCAGTCGCGTGTAGTCGATCTTCGGCACGATGTGCTCCCTTTCTTTCTGATCGGACTACTCGACTTTCGGTGTGGTATCCGAGTTTTTGTCCGCGGAACCTCGCCCGGGAATCCGCAGACCATGCGCCACGACGAAGCCGCTCGGGTCAACGTAGACCTCGCCACTGGTGCAGAGGGTGCCGTTGACTCGCACGGTACGAGGTCCGCTGACGTGGACCCCATGCGCCACGAGCCACGCGTCGACCGCGGTTGCGACCTCGTCGCCCGTCAACTCGATGGTCACACCAGGTCCGTACGGTGTCGTCCCACTACCTTCTTTGACTTCCATTTGCTTGCTCCATCGATTGCTTTTCGGGCGGTGGCTCCGCCCAATGGGCGCTATGGTCAACCTGCCATTGCTGCGCCGGCAAGTTCGAGCCCGTGTCAGTGTCTTCTCGCGTCCAGTCGTGGGGGGAGAGACTCACCTGTCCAGGCACGGGGCACGTCTGCACGCCGGTGCCTGGAGCAAGAAACCCCGGCCGTTCACACCTGGCCGCTGGCGTACTCGGCCATGACCCAGTAGGCGTACTGGACCAGATCCTTGTCGCCCATGGCGGCGAGCTTCTCAGCCGGTTCCTGGCACTCCTCGAAGCCGCACGCGAACTGCACGATGCTCTCCCGCTCCTGCGGTGTCAGCGTTCGGCCTTCGGGCCAGTCGTAGCAGCTCAGGCCCTCGATCAGTTGTCCGACGTTCATGCCTCGCTCCAGTTCAACGGCCGCAGTGCATGCAGGCCAGGTTTCGTCCATCGGTGCCGACGGGGCGGCTGGTACCGCAGTCGCCACAGAATCGGCTCCAGCCCGGTGCGGCGGGGCGCAGGGCGCGGGGGCCGCTCGATGGCGGCGCACGGGGCCTTCGGGGTCTTGCACGCTCGGTTGTGCAGCCGCCAATCAGCTTCGGCATGGCTTGCAGCTCGATCAGTAGAGGCCTGGCGCGCCAGGGCTTGCCAGTCGCGTGGCGCTCGCAGGTTCGATGAGCCGGCCGTCGGCCGTGCGCCGCACCCAGAGGCCACCTCCATCCTGCTCGTAGTCGCTCAGGACAGCGGCGAGTCCGTCCGCCCGCCCCGCCAGGGCGTGATAGTTCTGCCCAGTCCAGAGCAGCACGGGCAGCTTCTCACGAGGAGGATTGCCGGCCAACTCCCGCTGCTCGTCCAGTTCCTCGAGCGAGTCCGTCATGAAGCGCCCGTGCGAGATGGTGTCGGACTCCCAGGTGACGAGCGGCGCGCCAGGCGCGACGAGGAAGTGATACACGAGGAAGGCCTGCAGCGCGTTGGCGTCGATCCTGGGTCCTTTCCAGTTGCCCACGCAGGCGACGACTTCAATGCACTCGTGGGTCTGTTGGCAGTAGAGATGGTGGTAGCTGGACATGGCTTCTCTTCACTCGTGGTCGGTACCGCTCGGCAAGTTGCCTGAGCCGCTGGCCTGGATCATGGGTTCACTCACGTCCGTCGGCGCGGCCAGTGGGGAACGGTTCTGATGCCACCTTCGAGGCATCGGTGGGCTCATTCGCGACCGCAACGGCGGACGGCTCGAACTGAAGCCGCTCGGGGTGATCCCGGGCCTCGGCCTCATCCTTGCGTCCGCGTGCATAGGCCAGGCTCTGCTCCAAAGTGACCCATGCCTGGAAGTCGGGCATGAGCTCCGCGGGGACCGCCTTGGCGATCTTCATTCTGAGCAGCTCGCAGAGCTCCTGCTCGGCCGCGTCCGTCTCGTCAATCATGTGGTGCCCACCCCGGCGCTACGCGAACTTGGTCTGCAACCGGGCCAGCTCGGCGCGCTCATGCTGCTCAAGGGCAGCGGCATCCTCGGCAGCCCTCGCTTGGCGCCTGGCCTCGATGTCCTGCGTGATGCGGGCAGCGTCTGCCTGCATGAGCGCCTCGCCATCCAGGCCCAGGTATCTGGTCGGGATGTACGCCACGAAAGTGCTGGACTCGCCGCGGAACGAGTCGAACGTCACGATGTGCGTGAAGCCGTCGTCTTTGTGGCTGACGCCCTTGAGTCCCGAATTGCCCCACCGGTGGCGATCCTCGTGCAGGCCGCAGCTGTGCACCTCGGGGATGGCGAGCGCAAACGTCTGCGCGGCCTCGATCAGCGGCTCGAACAAGCTGCAGTAGGCGGCGTGCCGTGCGTTGAGCGCATCGTGAAGAGCGTGGAGGTCCGCAACGTTGGCGGTGACTGCCGCGACCCTGGCCTGCGCGCTCTGGGTTTCGGCCTGGATCAACAGGTGAAGCGGTTGCATGTAGTCCTCTCGTTCGGTATCTCAACGGCTGGCGACGATCGACACGCCGGCGGCACAGCTGAGCGTGCGTGTCGTTCAGCCCACCACGGTCTTGCTGGACAGCAGTCCCTGCCGCTCGCAGACGGCCCTGAGGTACGCGATCTCTTCCGGGCCCTTGACCACGAAGATGGCCGCCTCGGTGTCGCCGGCGGTGCAGCCGTCCATGAAGATGCTCACCGAATCGGTGTCCCTCTGTGCTGCCGCGATCAGTTGCGCCACCGTGCGGCGGCTGGGCTCGCGGACGCTCGCGCTGCGAAGGGTGTCAGTGCTCATCATGGTCTCCTTTCGTCCATCAGATCAGGACCTTCAGCGCAGATGGAGCCCTCGGAATGAGCGGCGCTGCAGGCGATATTGCGATTCACGGGGATGGCCAGGCGGTCCGACGACCACCCGGCACGCTCAACAGGCGGGAATGCCGCGCATGCGTGCTTCACGGGATCAGCCCTCGCCTTCATCCAGCCCGGGGACATGGTCGACTCTGGGGAACAGCAGCGCCGCCGGCACCTGCTTGCTGACGCGTACCCACTGGCCGGCGATCCGCTGCGCCAGTTCGATCTCGACGTGCTGCGCGCTGACCTGGCGGACGATCGCAGGCACGGGAAGCACGACGCCACGCAGGCCCGTATCGATGGCCCAGTTGACCCGGTCGTTCGGCTGGAACGTGACGATGGCTGCCGCAGCAGCCGCCTGGACAAGGTGGCCGTCAAACGCCTGCCGGTCGGGCCTGGACGCCGGCGGCGTCTGACTCTGCAGTTCCGCCGTTTTGTCAACCAGCGGAGTCTGCGTTTCAGCGGATCTGTCAACCAGCCCGGCAAGCTGCGCCGAGTGCGTGGCGCCGCCAGCCGAACTGCAGTCTTCCGCGCCCTGCTGCTCGGGCGCCGGCCGCTCAAGGTACTTCTTCGCCAGCAGCTCCACGACGGTCAGCGAGCGGGACCACTGGCGCATCGCACCCGGCGTTGCACCGAAGGTCCGTCCGTTGCGGATCGCGTCGTCGCAGTAGTCCCACATCTGCTGCAGCGATTCGAGAGCACCCTCCACTTCTGCGACGCACGGCGCGGTGAGCCCATAGGCCCAGCCCGAGGGCTCCGGCTTGAAGTGCTCCCGGCCGCTCATGTCAATCGGCGGCGCCAGTCGTTGCCAGGGCCTGGGCGGCCTCAAGCGCGTTCATCGGGCCCAGCGGGATCACGACGCACTTGCCGTGAGCTGTGTCACTGGCGGCCTGCTCGGCCTGCCACCTGAAGGTGTGCGACCCACCACACAGCATCCCGTGCTGCTTCGGATGCTCTGGCGTATCCGCGACGACGGCCCAGCCGAGCGGCTTGCCGAAGTTGTGCGCCGGCACGGCGTGGCACGACGGGGCCGACACCGAGGCCAACATCTTGGCCTGGGCGTGCACGATCTCGTGAAGCGCCTTGCCGGCCCGCTCCACATGCGCGATCGCGTTGGCCGTCGGGCCGGCTTTCATGCCGTGCTCGATGGCGGTGGCATAGAACCCCTCGGTGTACCGCAGCAGGGCCCGAAGGTGGGCGTCCGCCTGGCCGGGCATCGTCTTCAGGTTGGAGGCCACAGCTCCAGCGGCAGTTGCATGCGCCTCGGTCGGGAACAGATCCGGCCGACGCCCCAGCACCTCTGCCCACGCTGCCCGGGCAGTTGCAGCCGCTTCCTGGGCGTGCGCCAGGGCATGCTCAGCGTTCTGCAGCGCCTGGTAGGCGGGCTCAAACTTCCACACCGACAACGCGGCTCTGTGGGCAAGGTCCTCGCTCATGACTGGATCTCCCTCAGCATGGGGAACTTAGGCATGTCCACCCCGCCGCCGAGCATCGCCTGCAGCGGCGCGGCCACGGCCCGTGCCCTGGTCCAGGCCCGGCCATCGTCCGTATCGGTGCCCTGCCCTTCTTCAAGCCGGTGGAATACCTGCGCTGCCACGTCAGTCGCCAGGACCGCTCGCAGCGCGGCCAGCGCGCCACCCGTGTCACTGGCGCCGGCCGCATGACGCGCGGATGCGCTGTCCAGCACATCGGCCGCCAGGTTGTAGAAGGCGCGCTGGCAGCTGCCCGGCGAATCCAGGCTGACGACGAACGGCAAGGTGAAAGTGGGGGACTTCACGCTGATGCTGCGCGCGTCGATCCGCTCGAAGCGCCAGCCGCCGTCGCCCTGTACCAGCTCGGCGGTGGCATGGGCGATGGCATCCGGTCCCTGGGTTGTGGTCATCAAGCTCATGTCGGCCTTTCGGTCAGCCACGCCCATTGCGCAGTGCGCTGGCGCGAAGCCAGGCACGCCCGGCCATGAAGGTGCCCAGGGGCATGGCAATCAGGTACGGCCAGATGCCCAACATGCTGACCAGTGACTCGTAGGGCAGCTCGGGCGGGTCGGGCGTGAAGTTCACCAGGCCGACGATGGACAGGACCAAGACGGCCAGGCCGCCGACGAACGAGAAGCCGTAGAAGCGCAGCACGAGGGCGAGAGTGGATGGGAGTTTCACGATGGCGGTCCGCGTTGGGGGAGTCGAAGAGGTTGCGTCCTTGGATAGCCGGCAGGCATCTGGATCAGGCAGCCGGCGGCAGCCAGGTGCCGAACTTCGGCCCCTTCACGGCGCCGACGCGCTTCAAGACTGCGGAGATGGGAGCCGATGTGGCTCCGCTCGGTTGCCCGCCGTAGCAGCACCACGGCTCAGAGATTTGCGCGGCAATCGCGGTGGGGGTCATCGGACCGGCAGCAGCGCGCAGCACGCGCAAGACGGCGGCGTTTCGGTGTTGGGTGTCGTACTCGGTCATTCGGTTGTTCCCGGTGGGGGGCTTGCGAACCTGTAGCCGTGCTCGGCGGCCAACTCGGTCAGCATTGCAATCGCAGCCGATATGCCTTTGGAGTGCTCGCCGTAGATCGACGGCAGCGATTCCTCCTCGGCCATCAGGCCGGCCGTGGTGGCGAGCTCGGCCTCCAGCTTCTGGCGCAGGCCTTCCAGCGTGCGCCGCGCCTTCTCCGCGCGCATGACAGCGCCGACCACGTCGTCGATCTCGAACTCGTGGCCAGCCGGGCCGACGATGCCCTGGATGCGATGGATGGCATTGATCCACCGGTCTTTGCGGACGATCTTGCCGTCGCTTCGGAACTCGTAGTCCTCCGGCTTGATGTCCCGGCGCTTGAACTCCTCGGCTCGGAGGTCGAACTCTGTCACGTCTCGTTCAGCCATTTGTGCCCGCCTGGACCTGTTCTGAGGCTTTCGGGCGCGCGGCAAGCATGGACGCCCAGTAGTTCATTCGCTGCCGAGCCAGCGCTGCTGCTTCCCGCTCTTCGGCTTCCTTGCGCTTGAAGTCCTCCCCCTTGAACTCGCCGGCGTTCGCGGCCCGGCCGGCATGAATCGCGGCGCGCTGAGTCCAGTGCGTCACCAGCGACAGCAGCTCGTCCTCTGTCAGCGGTTCATGCCCTGCTTCGGGGGCTTGGGCGGCGAACGCCTGAACCGCCTGCCAAGCGACGTGGAGAGCGGGGCTCGCATAGGTGCCATCCCCATTGCGGACGACCAACTCGCGATCCGTCAACGGCTGCGAGGGGTCCCCGCCGAACCCCAGCTCACGACGGTAGGCGGCAGCCCACGATTCAAACGCTGCGCGTAGAGGCTCAGCTCCAGGCCCGGGGGATGGCGCAGCGGTGGCGAGCGCCAAGAGGAAGCCATAGATCAGCGGGTCCCGGTCCTTGTAGAAGTCCTGCCCACACTGGCTTGCCAGGTTTCGGATGCTGATCCAGCTACTGCCGGACTCAAGCTGCCACCCGGCCGGCGCGCGTCCTTTGCCCCCTTCACCCGAAGATGAGGGGGTGGCGGCGCGGCTGGCGATTTCGGCCTCCGCCTCAGGCGCAAGCGCAGCGCTGTAGGCAGCCCACGCTTGGTCCCGGGTGGCGTCTGGCATGTACTCGGCCCACCAGAGTTCGAAGTTGTCTTCTGCGGTCAAGCTCATGCTCATTGGACGTTGGCGCTTGCAGCGTTGATCAGCCCGCGGTCCCGTGGCGCCGAGCGGCGAACGCCAGCGCTCGGAAGGCCTGCGCCGTGCCGACTGGAGCTGCCCACGATGGGCGTGCCGAAGTTGCGCTGCAGCCAGAAGCGCAGCTCGGGGAACGCTGGCAGCCCTCGAGCCTTGGCGTAGGCATTCGGGCGCTGGGCGCAGAAGCCGGCGTGCGCCAGGCCGTTGATGCCCAGGTAGCCGCGCGTCGCCAGCTGCAGGCGCACGAAGGCGCCATCGCCGTCGTACTCGTCGTCTTGGATGATGGCCTTGGGCGGCAGCCCCAGGTGCTGGCCAGCAGCCCAGGCCCAGGCGGTGGCCTCCGGGTCGCTGCACTGGATAGCGGCGCGCTGAAGATCGCCGTCCGGTTCCTCGGCGAAGTCGACGTGCTCGCAGATGAGCCGCTGCACGCCGGAGACGTTTCGCTGGGCGTAGGGCCGGAACTCGCCGGGGAGCGTGGCCAGGTGGCCGGCCTCATGCAGTGCGGCCGAGGCGCGCGCATCAGGGGCTATCAGCAGCACGCCGTCAACGATGTCGATGCCGGGGCAGAAGCCATGGGCGCCCGCGTGCCATCGCCACGACAGCCCGATGACGGTCAGGAAGCCGGTGACGAGGGTCAACTCTTGTGAGGTGGACATGGGCGAGGCCCGCACTGGCACTTGCCGTCCAGGCGCGCCGACGTCGGGTGTCATGACTTCCTCCCGTCGCCTTCACGGCTGGCGTCGGGCTCCTGCTGGGCTTGCGGCTGAGCCGGGCCGAAGACGATGAGCAGAAGCAGCAGCCCGCAGAAGACCATGAACAAAGGCGTGATCCATCGGAGGTACATGCCGTCCAGAGCGGGGCCGCTGTACAGCAGATAGCCGACGACCGGCGCTCCCAGGATCAAGAAGGCGGCCAGACTGACGATGCGTCGAGTGGTCATTTGTGCAGCGGAGGTAGTTGGACGGCGCGCGGCTGAGGCGGCGCGGCCCGCCTTGTTGCGGACTCGCGCCGGGGCTGACCCAGCTGGCCAGGCCGGCCCGGTCGGTCACTGGCCCGTCGTGAAGCTCCAGGTCTTGGAGTGGGCGACGCCGTTGAAGGTGCCGGCGAAGGTGACCGTGTAGCCGGTGTTGGGCAGCAGGGGCGACTTCGGCACGAGCAGCACGTGGTGGCGCTGGTAGTACTGGTCGTTGGCCGAGTCGTCAGCCTTCTCGATGCCAGCGGCCACGGTGATCGAGCTGGGCGCGG
>RXJW01000233.1 GCA_003963005.1 Burkholderiales bacterium | reverse complement strand
GCTTGAACGCCTGACCGCGCTTGACGGTGCCACCCGGACGAACGCGAAAACGCTTTTTCGCGCTGCTCTTGGTCTTCATTTTGGGCATGTGAATGCTCCTTCTAAGTGTGTCCCTGGGGCGATGCCGGAAGAGCCCGGCATGCTTGTTGGCCTCAGGAGACTTGTGAACGGGCTGGCGACCAAACCAACCCGTTGAACCTGCTTCGATCTCAGCGCTTCTTGGGCGCCAGGACCATGATCATTTGCCGACCTTCGAGCTTCGGCATGTTCTCGACCACCGCCACATCGGCCAGTTCGTCGCGGATCCGCTCCAGGAGGCGCATGCCGATGTCCTGGTGGGTGATCTCACGGCCCCGGTAGCGCAGCGTCACCTTGCCCTTGTCGCCGTCTTCGGCGATGAAGCGGCGCAGATTCCGCATCTTGATCTGGTAGTCGCCTTCGTCCGTGCCCGGGCGGAACTTGACTTCCTTGATTTCGATGATCTTCTGCTTGGCCTTGGCTTCGGCGGCGCGTTTTTGCTCCTGGTACTTGAACTTGCCGTAATCCATCAGCCGGCAGACCGGCGGGTTGGCGGTGGCAGAGATCTCGACCAGGTCCACATCCAGATCGCCCGCCATGCGCAGGGCCTCCTGGATGCTGACGATCCCGATGGGTTCGTTCTCGGGGCCGTTCAGACGGACTTCGGGAGCCATGATTTCGCGGTTCAACCGGTGCTTGCGCTCCGGAATCGCACGACGGTCGGCAAACGTAGCGATGGTGTGGACCTTTCAGCGGGCCCCAAGGCGAGGGGCCCAGACAAAACAAATCGCGCCCGACGAGCTGATCAGACCTTGTTGGTGATTTCTGCGGAGATCCGGTCAAGGAACTCCTGCAGGGGCATCACACCCAGATCCTGGTTGCCACGGGCGCGGACCGCAACGCTGCCATTCGCCTTTTCCTTGTCACCCACGACGAGGATGTACGGCAGCTTTTGCATGGAATGCTGGCGGATTTTATAGGTGATCTTCTCGTTGCGCAAATCGGCCGAGGCCCTAAGCCCTTGTTTTTGCAGCGATTTCACAATTTCCGACACGTAATCGGCCTGTGCATCCGTGATATTGGCCACCACCACCTGCGTCGGGGCCAGCCAGGTGGGCAGGGCGCCGGCGTGCTGCTCGATCAGGATGCCGATGAATCGCTCCAGGCTGCCCACGATGGCGCGGTGCAGCATCAGCGGGCGCTTGTGCTCGCCGTGTTCGTCGACGAAGTCGGCGTCCAGGCGCTCGGGCAGGTTGGGGTCGACCTGGATCGTGCCGCACTGCCACTCGCGGCCGAGGGCGTCTTTCAGCGTGTATTCGATCTTCGGGCCGTAGAAGGCGCCTTCGCCCGGCAGGTAGGTGAAATCGCAGCCGGAGGCCTTCAGGCCTTCGGCCAACGCGGCCTCGGCCTTGTCCCAGCTCTCCTCGGTGCCGATGCGCTTTTCCGGGCGCGTGGAGAGCTTGTAGATGATGTCGGTGAAGCCGAAGTCCTTGTAGACCTTCTGCAGCAGCGTCGTGAAGGCCGTGACTTCGCCCTGGATCTGGTCCTCGGTGCAGAAGATGTGGCCGTCGTCCTGCGTGAAGCCGCGCACGCGCATGATGCCGTGCAGGCCGCCCGAGGGCTCGTTGCGGTGGCACTGGCCGAACTCGCCGTAGCGCAGCGGCAGGTCGCGGTAGCTCTTCACACCCTGCTTGAAGATCAGGATGTGGCCCGGGCAGTTCATCGGCTTGAGCGCGTAGTCGCGCTTCTCCGATTCCGTCGTGAACATGTTCTCGCGGTACTTGTCCCAGTGACCGGTCTTCTCCCACAGGCCCTTGTCCAGGATCTGCGGGCCCTTGACCTCCAGGTAGCCGTTCTCGCGGTAGACGCGGCGCATGTACTGCTCCACCTCCTGCCACACCGTCCAGCCCTTGGGGTGCCAGAAGACCACGCCCGGGGCGTGCTCGTCGATGTGGAACAGGTCGAGTTCCTTGCCGAGCTTGCGGTGGTCGCGCTTCTCGGCCTCCTCCAGCAGCGTCAGGTATTTCTGCAGGTCGTCCTTGCTGGCCCAGGCCGTGCCGTAGACGCGTTGCAGCATCTCGTTGCGGTGGTCGCCGCGCCAGTAGGCGCCGGCCACCTTCATCAGCTTGAAGTGCTTGAGCTTGCCGGTGGACGGCACGTGCGGGCCGCGGCAGAGGTCTTCGAACCGGCCTTCGGCGTAGAGCGAGACGTCTTCGCCGGCCGGGATGCTGCCGATGATCTCGGCCTTGTAGTGCTCGCCCAGCGCCTTGAAGTGGGCCACGGCCTCGTCACGCGGCAGCACGCGGCGCACGACCTTCTCGTCCTTCTTGGCCAGCTCGGTCATCTTGGACTCGATGGCGGCCAGGTCTTCGGGCGTGAAGGGGCGCTTGTAGGAGAAGTCGTAATAGAAGCCGTTGTCGATGACCGGGCCGATGGTGACCTGGGCGTCGGGGTAGAGCTCCTTGACGGCGTAGGCCAGCAAGTGGGCCGTCGAGTGGCGGATCATGTCCAGGCCGTCGGCATCCTTGTCGGTGACGATCGCCAGGCTCGCATCCTGGCTGATGACGTGGGAGAGGTCGACGAGCTTGCCGTCCACCTTGCCGCCGAGGGCGGCCTTGGCCAGGCCGGCGCCGATGCTGGCGGCGACGTCGCCGACCGTCAGCGGCGCGGGGTATTCACGGCGGGAGCCGTCGGGGAGTTGAATCGAGATCATGGAGTGCTCCGATCAGGGGCAGAAAACAAAAAGCGCGGCCAGGTGCCGCGCTTGATTCGTGCCCGGGGAGGGCGAGAGGACGTGACGTGCCGCGGCCGACTAGTTACCGGTGAAGGTGGTGGTCGTAGTTCGCGGTGTCATAACCAGGGTGCCTTTCTCGCTCTTGTGAGGGGAGGGAGCCGGGATTCTAAAGGCTCAGCGCGTGCAAGGTGTCCTGACGGCTCAACGCGACGAATTCATCGGCCAGACGCCGACCCTCGGCCACCGCCACGCGCCAGCGGCGGCGGCGCTCCTCGGCGTCGAGATGGATGAAGTCGTTGCGGTCCGGCAGCTTCGCGCCCGGCAGGCTCGCGACCCACTCCGGTGACGGGCACAGCAGCACGACGTTGTCCAGGAAGCCGGTCGCGCGGTGGCGGTGCTTGAGGGCCTTGTCCAGCCAGCCGGGCACCACCTGGCGCTGGAAGTGCGGGTAGAGCACCAGCGGCGCGCCGCTGCTCTGCAGGGCGCGGTAGTCCAGGTGCAGGTGGTAGTCGGTGATGCCGCCGTCCCAGTAGGCGCCGCGGGGCGCGCCCGGCAGGTCGTGCTGGGCCTGGAGCCAGAACGGGATGGAGCAGCTCGCCAGCAGCGCACTGCGGAGGTTGGCGCGCGAAAGGTGCACCTCGCGGCTCGTGAAGTCGCTCAAGCTCAGCGGCAAGCGGTCGCGCGGGTCCGAGAAGATCACGCGCTCCAGGAAGCGGCCGAGCAGCGGGCGCGACACCGCGTTGGCGGCGAACGCACCCAGGTAGCCCAGCGGCGTGCGCAGCTTGCCTTCGCGCGCCAGCAGCCCGGCGCGGCCACGTGACGTGACGATGTGCAGCCGCAGACGCGGGTGGGCGAGCACCTCGGCCTCGCGACCCTCGAAGATGTCCGCCAGGATCTCGCCGAAACGCCGGCTCACGCCCTCGGGCCGCGGGCGCTTCTCGCCGGGCAGCACGTCGTATTCCTGCGTGACGTAGGCCTCGGCCATCACCTCGAAGGCATGGGCCACGCCGCGGTGAGCGAGCGCCGCCGTGGCCATGCGCCACGCGCCGATGCTGGCGCCGACGAGATGCACGGTCTGGCGGCTGCGGGCCAGCCAGTCGCCGAAGATGTGTTGATCGAGCCCGTTGAGGATGAGGCCCTTGGGCCCGCCTGCGGCCGCCGGGATCAGCCCGATGTCTTCGGCGCGCAGGCCCCGCTCGGCTAGGCGGGCTTTCGCCGCCGGCCCCGCGTAGACCTGCAAGGCGCCCGTCATCAGAACTTGTGCTCCCAGTTCACGCTCCACCAGGCGACCGGCTTGCGCTCGCTCAAGGCAAAGTCGCCATTGATGATCTTCACCAAGGTGCCCTGCTTGGGCTGGAACAGGCCGTTGACGGCCAGGCGCACGCCGTCTTGCTTGGTGACCTGCATCGCCACGAAGGCGTCGAGCGAGCGGGCCGCCAGCGTCTCCTGGCTCTGCAGCGCGGTCTGCTGCACGTTGAAGCGCGGGGCGATCTGGGCGCTGAAGCCCATGCTCACCGGCAGGCTCTTCATGCGGTAATCGGCGCCGAAGTTGAACTGCCAGGGCTGCTGGCCTTCCAGGCGGTTGTCCGAGCCCGGGATGTCGGCGACGTGCGAGCGGTAGAGGTTCAGCGAGGCACGCAGGCTGAGTGCGGTGCTGGGTTCGAACAGGCTCGGGAAGAGTTCAGACGCACGCCCCTTCACTTCCAGCTCCACGCCCTCGGTGGTCGCCTTGCTGAGGTTGATCGGCTTGGCCACCCAGCGCGGCACAGTCGACCAGCTGACGATCTGCTCCAGCACCAGCGAGTTGCGCACCAGGCCTGTGATGCGGCGGTGGAACACGCCCACCGACACCAGGCCGCCGGCCGGCAGATAGTTCTCCCAGGCGATGTCCAGACCTGTGGCCAGCTCAGGCTTCAGGTCGGGGTTGCCGATGCGGTCCGGTGCCGTCTGCGTGTTGGTGCGCGCATTCGGGCCGATCGCCGGGTAGTCGGTGTTGATCGTCGGGCGCGCGATGAGTTGCTGCACGTCAGCGGCCTTGTAGCTGCGCGTGAGGCTGGCCCGGATCAGGTCGCGGGCCTTCGGGTCGGGCTTGTAGTTCAAGTGCAGCAGCGGCGTGGTGACCTTGCTCGTGCTGTTGAACTCGTTGCCGATGCCGGTGCTGACCGTCTTGATCTGCTCATGGCGCACGCCGAAGTAGGTTGACCACTGTTTGTTGATTTCCCATTCGTCCTGACCGTAGAAGGCGGTGCGGGTGATCGTCGCGTCGAAGGGTTGCCCTTCAATGCCGGGCAACAGGTCAGCGCCGTTCTCCACCGTGCGGCGTGTTTCGTCGCGCGTGCGCCGCTCGATCTCGCCGCCGGCAGTCAGCGTGTGTGCTTCGCCAGCGTACTGGCTGTACTTGCCGGACAGTGATGTGTTGCGGTTGCGGTTCTCGCCGCTGGTCGTGCGGCTGACCGTCTGCGTGCCGGCCTTGTCGCGGCCGAGGAAGTCGAAGTTGAAGTCTGCCCCGCCGCTGCCGATTCCGGCGCGGAGCTCGACCCGCTTGTCCTCATCGAAGCGATTGTTGTATTGCAGGTTCACGCGCTGCGCCCGGAAGGTGCCGCGGTTGTGCGTCTCGTCGCGCAGGCTCGGCGGCAGCACACTGTTGGCGTTGGAAGTCAGCACGTCGGTGTCGTTGTGGCCGTCGTTGTAGAAGCGGTTGGTGATGAAGAAGGTCTGCAGCGTCAGTGTCTCGTCGTCACCCAGCTTCCAGTTCAGGCGCGGCGAGATGTTCACGCCGCGGCCGTGCGAGCGGTCGTCGCCCGCACTGGCCAGTCGCGTGGCGCCGCCGTCGCGCAGGCGGTCGCCATCGGTCTGGGTGCGGTTGTCCCACTGGAACACGTTGATCGGCAGCACGAAGCCCAGGCCGCCGACGGTGCGGTTGCCATAGGTGAAGCCGCCGTTCACGACCGGGTTCTCGTTGGCATAGGCCACGCCGATGCGCAGGTCCTTCTGCACGATGCGCGGCGCGTCCTTCAGGATGATGTTCAGCGTGCCGGCGATGGCCTGGGCGCTCTGGTCGGCGGTCGGGGCCTTGGTGACCTCCAGCCGCTCGACCTGGGCCGGGTTGAGGTTGTCCAGGCTGAACCCCGGGGGCGCCGGCTCGCCGTTCACGAGGATCTGCGTGTACGCACCGCCCAGGCCGCGCATGCGCAGCTGGCCCCCAGAGACGTTGATGCCCGGCAGGCGCTTGAGCACGTCGGAGAGCTGCGTGTCACCGTACTTGTCGAGTTCTTCGCGGCCATACAGCTGCTTGGCGACCGGCTCGCGGCGACGCAGGTCGGTGTCGGTCTGCTGCCGGGTGACGGACACCCTCTCGAGCTGCTGGTTGTTCGGCGTGGGTGCCGAGGTCTGGGCGCGGTCGACCTCCTGCTGGGCCAGCACGAGGGCCGGGCAGAGGAGAAGCAGCGAGGCGAGGGCGGGGGTTTTCAAGCGGGTCTCCGAAGTGTCTAGGCGGCGCGCACGGTAGCGGCAGCGTTGTCGCGGCGCAGCCGGGCCGCGACCGTTGGCAAGTTCCAGGGCGTCAAGCGACGCCCCGGTGAGACGGGACGTCAGTGGGGCGCGATGTTGGCAAACTTTTGTTGCAATGACGAAGGTCAGCCCCGCAAGCCCTTCATGCACTCAGCGCTTGAGCTTCGCGAAGGCCGCGGCCATGGCGCCGCCCGCCGGGGCTGGAGCCTCCCGCGGGCCGCGTTCTTGCCGGGCCGCCGGGCGGAACGCGTTGTCCGGCTTCGGGCCGCGGGCGGGTTGGGCGTCGAGCTTCATCGTCAGCGAGATGCGCTGGCGGGCGAGGTCCACCTCCAGCACCTTGACCTTGACGATGTCACCCGTCTTGACCACCTCGCGGGCGTCGTTCACGAACTTGTTGGACAGCTGGCTCACGTGGATGAGGCCGTCCTGGTGGACGCCCAGGTCGACGAAGGCGCCGAACTGCGCCACGTTGCTGACCGTGCCTTCGAGCACCATGCCCGGCTGCAGGTCCTTGACGTCTTCGACACCTTCGTTGAAGCGGGCGACCTTGAAGTCCGGGCGGGGGTCGCGGCCGGGCTTTTCCAGTTCGGCGAGCACGTCCTTGACCGTGATCAGGCCGAACCTGTCGTCGGCCAGCAGTTCGGGCTTCAGGCTGCGCAGCACCTCGCTGCGGCCGATGACCTCTTCGGCGGGGCGCTGGAGCTGGGCCAGCGCTTTTTCCACCAGCGGGTAGGTCTCGGGGTGCACGCCGGAGACGTCCAGCGGGTTGTCGCCGCCGCGGATGCGCAGGAAGCCTGCTGCCTGCTCGAAGGTCTTGGGACCCAGGCCCGTCACGTCGAGCAGTTGTTGCCGGTTGCGGAACGCGCCGTGGGTGTCGCGCCAGCGCACGATGCTGGCGGCCACCGAGGCCGAGAGGCCGGAGACGCGGGCGAGCAGCGCACTTGATGCGGTGTTCAGGTCCACGCCCACCTTGTTCACGCAGTCCTCGACGACGGCGTCCAGCGCGCGTGCCATCTCGCTCTGGTTCACGTCGTGCTGGTACTGGCCGACGCCGATGCTCTTGGGATCGATCTTGACGAGTTCAGCGAGCGGGTCCTGCAGCCGGCGGGCGATGGAGACCGCGCCGCGCAGGCTCACGTCCAGGTCCGGCAGCTCCTTGGAGGCAAACTCCGAGGCCGAGTAGACCGAGGCACCGGCCTCGCTGACGACCACCCGCTCGATCTTCACGTTCGCGTCGAGCTGCTGCAGCTTCTTGATCAGCTCGCCGGCGAGCTTGTCGGTCTCGCGGCTGGCGGTGCCGTTGCCGATGGCGATCAGGTTCACGCCGTGCGTGGCGCAGAGCTTGGCCAGCGTGTGCAGCGAACCGTCCCAGTCGCGTCGAGGCTCGTGCGGGTAGACGGTGGAGGTGTCCAGCACGCGGCCGGTGTCGGACACGACGGCCACCTTCACGCCGGTGCGGATGCCCGGGTCCAGGCCCATCACCACGCGCTTGCCGGCGGGAGCGGCCAGCAGCAGGTCGCGCAGGTTCTCGGCGAACACCTTGATGGCGGTGGCTTCCGCCGCTTCGCGCAGCCGGGCGAACAGGTCGCGCTCCAGGCTCAGCGACAGCTTGACCTTCCAGGTCCAGCCGATGGCCTTGCGGATGAGGTCGTCGGCCGGGCGATTGACGTGGCGCCAGCCCAGGTGCGTGGCGATGCGGCCCTCAGCCAGCCCCGGCTTGCCGGCGACGGGCTCTTCGTCGAGCACCAGCTTGGCGTCCAGCAGCTCCAGCGTGCGGCCACGGAAGACGGCCAGCGCCCGGTGGGAGGGCACCGTCTTGATCGGCTCGGCATAGTCGAAGTAGTCGCGGAACTTGGCGTGGTCCGGCGTGTCAGGGCTCTTGCCGTCCATCAGCTTGCTCTGGAACAGGCCCACGTCCCACAGCCACTCGCGCAGCTTGCCCACCAGCACGGCATCTTCGGCCCAGCGCTCGCTGAGCAGGTCACGCACACCGTCCAGCACCGCGAAGGCGTCGGCAAAGCCGGCGTCGGCGTTCACGAACTTGGCGGCCTCGTCCATCGGCACGAGCGTCGGGTCGGCGAACAGCTGGTCGGCCAGCGGCTCCAGACCGGCCTCGCGGGCGATCATGCCCTTGGTGCGGCGCTTGGGCTTGAAGGGCAGGTAGAGGTCTTCCAGCTCCTGCTTGGTGGGCGCGGTGCGGATGGCGGCTTCGAGTTCGGGCGTCAGTTTGCCCTGCTCGGCAATGCTCTTGAGCACCGCTTCGCGGCGGTCCGCCAGCTCGCGCAGGTAGTCCAGGCGGGCGTCGAGTTCGCGCAGCTGGGTGTCGTCCAGGCCGTCGGTGGCTTCCTTGCGGTAGCGGGCGATGAAGGGCACGGTGGCCCCGCCGTCCAGCAGGTCGACGGCGGCTTGCACCTGGGCGGGCCGAACCTTCAGTTCAGCGGCAATCTGGGAAACGATGGGGTCCACAAACACAAAGGGCGCCTCATGACGGCGCCCGGGGTAACCAGCGAAGCCCGGATTCTGCCAAAGGCCCGGCAGCCGGCCTCAGGGCGCCCCGGCCCGCTGCCGCCAGCGTTCGTGGATGGCCTTGGCCACGCCGTTGGCGTGGATGACCTTCATGCCTTCGTCGAAGGCCGCCAGCATCTCGGTCGTTTGCGGATGACGGCGCGAAAAGGCGGTGTACAGCCCGTAGGCGCTGAGCTGCCCGACGACCTTGAACTTGCCCGCCAGGTCGGGCTGGCGCTTGAACAGCAGGCGGGCGTTGATGTCCGGTGCCAGCGTGTAGGTCGCACGGCCGCGCAGCAGCAACCGGAAGTTCGTCTCGTCATGGCTCGTGACCACGCGCACGATGCGCGGATTGCTGTCGAACTCCGTGCCGTATTCATAGCCGCGCGTGACGGCGACCTGCTCGCCTTCGAGGTCGTGGACCTGCAGGCCCCCGGCTCTTGGACTGGGTGCATCGGCGCGGGCCCAGATCAGAAAGCGCTCGTCGAACATCGGCCGCGCCGGCCACGCGTAGTCCTCTTCGATGAGCGCCGTGCGCGTCGTGTTGAAGCACGCGAGCAGGGTGCCCGCCTTGGTCTGTGCCATGCAGCGCACGTAGGGCAGGGAGATCAGCTGCACGTCCACGCCGACTGCGCGGAACGCCGCGGTGACGAGCTCGATGGTGATGCCTTCCGGGCGGCCCTGCACCTCGGCGGAGTAGGGGTACCAGTCATCCTCGGCGCCGATGACGACGGTTCGCCGCTGGCCCACGGCAATGCCGGCCATGAGGGCCAGGGCAGGCAAGAGCAGGGCGTCGCGACGGCGCATCAGGGCTGGGAAGCAAAAGGTGGCGGAGTCTAGGCCCGACCGGCAAGCGCGCGAGGCAGGGTCCCGCCGGATTCCTGCGGGTTACTGCGGGTTTGCCGCAGGAGGGACGCTTCCTACAGTCCGCCGCGCAGTACCGAGATCTACAACGACAGGAGACAACGATGAGACATCTGCTCTCGCGGCGCTTGCTGCTGGGCGTCGTCGGTGCTGCTGCACTGGCGGGCGCGGCCTTCGCCACCAACTATTCCCTCTGGATCAATGGCCGTACCGGCGGTGGCGTCGAAGGCAACTACGCCGACTTCACCTATTGGGGCCCGGGAAGCACGGCCGCCGGCGTGAACAAGAAGTCGGTCAACTGGGACGGCTACAGCCATGTCTCGGACAAGAACTACCTGATCCGCAACGCACTGGATTGCTATTGCACGGGCACGAACTGGTGCTACGTGGCTGCTCACAGCGCCGGCAACCTGATGATCGGCTACGCCTTGTCGATGTACGGTGGCACAGCGCGTTACAAGAAGAATGCCTTACCAGCGAGTGACGGCACTTGCGCCAACACCGACGGCACGACGCAGACCGGCTGGAACATCAAATGGGTGGACGTCGCCGCGGGCGCCGCAGGTGGCAGCGAACTTGCCAACGCCGGTGACTGGGCGCTCTCCGAGCCACTGGTGTCAGACCTGAAGACCGGCACCGCCCGCGCGATGTACGACCACAACAACACCCGCGCCAAGATGTTCTACCTCTGGGCCGGTGCCAAGGGCACGCTGTACTCCTTCGTGCTGCCGGGCCAGGACGACGAGGCCGTGGCCTATCACTCGGCCGGAGGCATCTCCGGCTCGGGGGGCGCAAGCTATTGCAATCCGAGCGACTGGTTCTGCAATGACCTGACGCTGGGCACGGCGGCAGCCGAAGGTGGTCAACCGAAGTGGAGCAACCACAGCGTGGTCTTCCGCGATGACGCCGAGGCCTACAACCACTACACCAATGGCAACTGGCAGGGCACCGTCGGGCTGGTGCGCCAGGACATGGTGAACTACGCCAAGTGAAGCGGTGGGCGGGGCTGGCGGCGGCCGTCGTGGCCGGCCTGATCGCGTGGTGGGCGTGGCCGGGCCGCGTGTCGACGGTGCCCGCGCCCGCCGTGGCGGCGGGGCCGGCGCACCTGCCGCTGCCGGCGTCGGCGGCGGCGTCCAAGCTCGGCTCAGGCTCGCCATTCACCGAGGCCGCACTGCGTGAGCGTGAGGCCCAGCGCGCGCTGCTCGTCAAGCGCCTGGAGCGCGCCCAGCTGACGCTGGCCACCTACCGCGAGCAGACCCGCTACCCGCACGACTCCCGGCCGATTGCCGAGCACCCCGATCAGGTTCGCCCCTTCGAGCCCATCCGCGAGAGCCTGCCGCTGCGCTTCCCTGGCACCAAGGGGGCGGTGCCCGGCGTACGCATCCTGACGACGCAGGACCGTGTCTTCATGAGCGGCGACGAGGTGGTGAAGGTCAGTGTCACGGCGCAGGACGACACCGGCCGTACCCTGCCGCTGCTGATCACGCGTGCCGTGGCCTTTGACCTGCCCGACCCGCGTCAGGCGGCCGGCCGCCCGCAGCTGGCGCTCAACTTCACGGGCAGCGAAGGCGTGTACAGCGCGGAGTTCCAGCCCGCGCGCACCGCCTTTGCCGACTTCGCCGGCACGCTGCGCCTGCAGCTCACGCTCAGCCAGGACGGGCGCCAGGGCGTCGTGAATTTCGACGTGGTCTACCAGCCGCTCGTGCCTGCCGAGTGGGGCGCGATCAGTGACCGTGCCGCGGACGGCTCGCTCGACTTCATGGTGGGCCTGAACGTGAAGCAGCCCGGGCGCTACGTCGTCAATGCCCGCGTGGACGATGCCCGGGGCCAGCCCTTCGCCCTGGTCAGCTTCAACGAGGTGCTGGGTGCGGGCATGCAGTCCGCACGCTTGCGGGTGTTCGGCAAGCTGCTCCGCGACGGCGCGCCGGCCATGCCGCTGCGCCTGCGTGACCTGCAGGGCTTTCTGCTGCTCGAAGACCGCTTCCCCGACCGCGCGATGCTGCCGCGCCGCGAGGGCGTGGTGCATCGCAGCGGCAGCTACGCGCTGAAAAGCTTCTCGGACGCCGAATGGACGAGCGAGGAGCGCGACCGCTACCTCGCTGAGCTGGGCCGAGACGTCAGCCAGCTGCAGGGCCAGCTCGGCCCGCGTTGACCGGCAGCCAGCCCAGCAGGCCCTCCGCGGCGGCGCGACCGCTGGCCAGGCTCGCGGTCAGCAGGTAGCCGCCGGTGGGGGCCTCCCAGTCGAGCATCTCACCAGCGACGAAGACGCCGGGTAGCGCCTTGAGCATCAGCCCATCGGTCAGCGCCTCGAAGCGCACGCCACCGGCCGTGCTGATCGCCTCGGCGACCGGGCGGGGCGCATGGAGCGTGAGCGGCAGCGCCTTGAGCGATGACGCCAGCGTCGGGGCGTCCAGCATCTGCTCGCGCGTGAGCAGTTCATGCAGCAGACCGAGCTTGAGCGGGCTCAGGTGCAGGCGGCTCTTGAGGTGCGACGACAGCGAGCGGCTGCCGCGCGGGTGCTTCACCTCGGCCAGCACGCGCTCGGTGCTGAGTTGGGGGAGCAGGTCAAGCTGCAGCGTGGCGCTGCCGGTGCGGGTGATCTGGTCGCGCAATGCGCTGCTGGCGGCGTACACGAGGGAACCCTCGATGCCCGTGGCCGTGATGACGAACTCCCCCGCGCGGCTCGGGAAGCCGTCGGCCGCCAGGGCCACCGGCTTGACCGGCTGGCCGGCGAACTCGGTCGCGAAGCGCTCGCTCCAGCCCGGGCCGGCCGGGTGCGCAGCGGTCGGGCCCACGTCGAAGCCGCAGTTGGCGGGCTGCAGCGGGGCCACGTCCACACCGCGTGCGGCGAGCCACGGCGCCCAGGCGCCATCGGAGCCGAGTTGCGGCCAGGAGGCGCCGCCCAGCGCGAGCAGCGTGGCGCGCGGCGTGATGAGGCGTTCGCCATCCGGCGTGTCGAAACGCAGCGCGCCGGTCTCGGTCCAGCCCGTCCAGCGGTGGCGCATCGCGAACTTCACGCCGGCCACGCGCAGCCGGTGCAGCCAGGCGCGCAGCAGCGGCGCGGCCTTCAGGTCCGTCGGGAAGACGCGGCCGGAGGTGCCGACGAAGGTGTCGACGCCCAGCCCGGCTGCCCAGGCGCGCAGCGCATCGGCATCGAAGGCGCTCAGCAGCGGCTCGATCTGTGCCGCGCGGGCGCCGAAGCGGCTGACGAAGGGCTCGAAGGCCTCGGCATGCGTGAGGTTGAGCCCGCCCTTGCCGGCCAGCAGGAACTTGCGGCCGACGCTGGGCTTGGCATCGAAGACGGTGACGGCGTGACCGGCGGCAGTCAGCACCTCGGCCGCCATCAGGCCGGCGGGGCCGCCGCCGATGATGGCGATGAAATCAGGGGAGGTCATGCCCCCGATTGTCCGGGAGGGCCGAGCGCGTTCAGGCGCCGCTGATCAGGCCGTCGATGGTCGTGACGTCTTCGCGCAGCCGGTAGCCTTCCGCCGGCCGACCGCCGGACCCGATGACGATGTCGGTCGGGATGAGGGCGTCGGCGGCCAGCATCTTGCGGCGGAAGTTGGCCTTGTTCTCCGTGGTCCCGCAGACGAGCTCGTAGGCCATGCGCAGGTCCGACAGCCGGAACACCGGCGGCAGCAGGTGCGCCAGCAGCGTGGAGTAGGTCGCCTTGGCCTTTAATCGGTCAAGGGCGAGGTCGATCAGCCGCCGGTGGTCAAACGCCAGCGGCGGCAGGTGGGGCTGCGGATGCACCGGGTGCAGGGTTACCGTGCCGGCCTCCACCAGGGGCGCCAGCGCTGCCGGCTCGTGCAGCGCCAGGTGCACCACACTCGCCGACCAGCCGCGCGGGTCGCGCGTGGGGCCGGACTCGGTGTAGACCTGCTCCAGGTGACGAGGTGTGAAGCCGAGTTTTTGCTTGAGGATGCGGAGCGCTGCGTGGGTGGTGGACTTGTCGACCCGGCCCGTCGCCGGGTCCGCGTGGACGTAGCCGCCGGGCAGCGCGGCGCGGCCGGCAAACGGCTCGTCGGTACGAGGCATGAGGGCGACATGAAGCTGCCCGCCGTCCAGCGTCAGCATGACGATGTCCACGGTGAGGATCGGGTTGTGGAAGCTCATGGCGCGCTCCGGCCTCAGGGTCAGCCGCCGGCACGCAGGCGGGCGCGGATCTCGGCCAGCGTCTGGCGGCGCAGCAGTTCACCATCCTTGAACACCGTCGCGAGCAGCCCGCCGGCCTCCTGCTCGGGCGTTTGCCGGTCGAACAGCACGTAGCGGCCGTCCTCACGCTCGACGCGGAGCAGGCCGACGGCCGACTTCTTGGTGCCGCCATCGGTCTTCGGGTCCTTCGACAGCTCGCGCAACTCGCCGTTGACGACACCGGCGGTGGCCTTCATGGCCATGCCGAAGCTGTCGCGCGTGATGAACTGGTAGCTGTAGCTGCCCACGCCCAGCACGACGTTGGTCGACGCAAAGCCCTTGGCCATCAGGCGCCGCAGGATGGCGTCCGCGCGTTGCAGCGTGATTGAGTCGCCGTAGATCAGGCCGACACGCTCGTTCAGCACCTTGAAGCCCTTGGCGGTGGTGGTGCCGCCGAACACGTCCCAGAGGCACTGGACCGCACCGCGTCGTTCGGCGTCGGTGATCCGGCGCCCCCCCTCGCGCACGGTGTAGCTGCCGTCGGCATCCTGCAGCGGCTGGCCGTCCGGGCCGGCGACCAGTTCTTCGTCGAGATGGCCGGTCAGGATCAGCACCGGGTCGCCCGAGTCCGGGCGGAACACGACCTTGGCCTGGCCGAGCGCGTTGGGCTGGCGGGCCAGGATCTCGTCCTTGAGCTGCACGGCGTAGTCGGTGATGACCTGCCAGAAGTCCCAGGTGTCACTGACGATGCTCACCAGCCCGGCCGGGTAGACCTGGGTGATCAGGCGGCGGAAGGTGCCGATCTCGTCGAGCTGGCCGCCCATGCTCATGACGCTGTGCTCGGTGGCGGGGATCGAGCCGCCGATCATCTCGGCGTCGCTGTCGGCGCCGTAGAAGTCTTCGAGGTAGTCGATCGCGTTCACGGTGTCGGTGCCGGTGAAGCTCAGCAGGTGGCCGGCACCGCTGCGGGCGGCGTCTTCCGGGCCGGCCATGCCGCGGGCCGAGAAGTCATGGGCCTGCCAGTCGATGAAGTTAGCGTCACCGCCGGTCAAGTCGCAGTAGGCCTGCAGCAGGCGGCGGTACTGGTAGGCCAGCGTGGCGACCGTCATCGGCTTCCAGTTGGCATTGCTCAGCATCGTCTCGATGTAGTTCGTCAGCCAGAAGAACTGCGGGAGTGTCTCGGTGACCGTGAACGGCGGCACCTTGATGTCCACCAGCGAGCCTTCGGGCAGGGCCTTGATGTGCAGGGGCAGGTAGCCGAGGTCGTGCAGGGCTTCGATGTGGTCGACGGGCACGGCGCCCGGGCCGAGGGCGTTGTCCATGCGGCGGCGGTAGCGGCCGACGGCCTTCGCCTTGGGCAGCTTGAAGAATTCGGTGTTGAAGGCATCGACCAGGATGTCGAGGATGAAGCCCTGCAGGCCGAAGAAGACCACCTTGCCGTCGAAGGTGGCTGGCCCGGTGCGCAGCACCGGGGCGAGTCGGTCCGAGCGCGGCGTGAAGTTGCTGTAGACCTTCTCGGTGCCGGCGGGGTACTGGAAGACGTGGCCCGACTTGTTGTTAAGGAGAGTTGACGCCACGCAAAGTGACTGAGTGATTGCAAGGCCGCCCCCAATACAGGTTCTGTGGACACGTATTGCGGACCACTCCGTA
>RXJW01000146.1 GCA_003963005.1 Burkholderiales bacterium | reverse complement strand
ATCCGGTGCTGGACGCAATCCTGGCGCGCTACATGGAGCAGGACGAGTCGATCGCCGAGATCATCGCGGCCGGCTTCAGGCCCGAGGACGTGGAGCGCGTAACCCAGCTGATCAAGATCAACGAGTACAAGCGTCGCCAGGCCCCGGTCGGCATCCGGATCACCCACCGAGGTTTCGGGCGGGATTGGCGGTATCCCATCACTTCGAAGTTCCGTGCGTAAACTCGGGTGGAGTTCGGCAACCAGGAGCGCCCGCCATGAAGCAGATCACCGCCATCATCAAACCCTTCAAGCTCGACGAGGTGCGTGAAGCGCTGGCCGAGGTGGGGGCATCGGGCCTGACGGTCACCGAGGTCAAGGGCTTCGGCCGCCAGAAGGGCCACACCGAGCTCTACCGCGGCGCCGAGTATGTGGTGGACTTCCTGCCCAAGGTGAAGGTCGAGGTCGTCGTGAAGGACGAGGAGGTCGACCGCTGCATCGATGCCATCCTGAAGGCCGCCAAGACCGGCAAGATCGGTGACGGCAAGATCTTCGTGCTGCCGGTGGAGCAGGTGGTGCGCATCCGCACCGGCGAGACGGACGAAGCTGCGGTCTGAGGCGTCAGCGCAGGTGCTGCCAGAGGGCAGCACCCCAGATGCCCGCTGCGAGCAGCAGTGACATCAGCACGGCGGCGCTGGCGATGTCCTTCGCGCGCTTGGACAGCTCGTGCCGCTCGAATGACACGCGGTCCACGACGGCCTCGACGGCCGAGTTCAGCAGTTCGACGATCAGGATCAGCACCAGCGAGCCGAGCAGCAAAGCCGCTTGTTCCCAGGTCTTGGCCAGCCAGAAGCTCAGCGGCGCCGCGATGACGCAAAGCCAGGTCTCCTGCCGGAAAGCACTTTCGCCGACGTAGGCGGCCTTCAGCCCGGCCCAGGAATAGCCGGCGGCATGGATGATGCGGTCCAGGCCGGTGCGGCCCTTGTGGGGGTTCGTCATGAACGCTGCGGAAGCTGGGTGATGACTCGCGCCCCGCAGAGCGCGTCGTGCAGGAATTGTCGCTGCGGGTGCAAGCGCGCGATGACCAGGTAGGCCAGCACGCCGGCGATCAGGCTGCCGATGATCGCGCCGCCGCTGTGAAGGCCGATGAGCCGCACGCTGAGCAAGGCCGGCAGGAACCAGAGCCAGCTGAGCAGATATCGCACGATGGCGCGCACCACGCCCAGCGGGCGTCCTGCAGCATCGACGACGCGCAGATGCCAGGTCTTCATGGCCAGGGTCTGGCCGGTGCGCGTCCAGAACCCGACGAAGTACAGGCCGAGCACGAGGAAGATCACCACGCTCATGCCCGTGCGACCCTGCAGCGCATGCTCCTGGCGCGTCAGGATGGCGTACAGCAGGCCCGCGAAGAACACGACGCCGAAAAGCAGCACGCCTTCATAGAGAAAGGCTGCGAATCGCCGCGCCAGGCCGGGCGGCGTGGCGCTGAGGTCGGGGGCACCGGTCATGTGCGCGGTGCGACGGCGGACGGCGCCTTCAGCGACTTGGGCAGCAGGGTCTTGGGGTCGACGAGGGACGGGTCGGCCACGACCTTGGACTCGCCAGCCGCGTGGTGCGTGGGCTGAGCTAGCCCCCGGGTGATCAGGACCGTCGTCGCACCGGGCTTGGCCTGGATCAGGCTGCCCGTCACGGGAATCGGTGCCACCAGCTTCGGAGCCGCGGGCACGGTGTTTGACTTCGGACCCGCCGCGAGCGGCTTGGGGTTCGAGCCAGCGACCTTGGTCTGCGCCTCACGTCGGGCTGCCGCCTTGTCGGCGAGCGCCTGGCGCTTTTCGAGAGGCAGGGCCTGGTAGGCCTCCCACTTCGCCTGGCGCTGCTCGGCATCCACCTGCTTGGCGACCTGGAAGCTCACCCGGGCGTTGGCACGCTCGCTGGGTGTCAGATGCGCCCAGTCACGCATGCGCTCATGCAGGCGCGCCAACTCAGGCTCGGGCAGGGCGGCGAGGCGCGGCGTGGCGTTCAGCCACTTGCTGCGTTGGTTGGCCCCCAGCTGGTTCCAGTCGTTGGCGAGTGGCGCCAGCAACTCGCGCTGTGCCGGCGTGAGCGATTGCCACGTCGGCGCTGGAGCCAGGGCCGAGACGGGCGGCAACACGGCAGCGGGCGGTCGGGTGCCGGCAACAGGCGGTGTGCTGACCGGCGGCTGGGCCGTGTGGGCCTCGGGCGCCGAGGCGGCCTCCGGCGCTTGTGCAAAAGCAGAAAACCCTGCGGCGCCAAGCAGCAGAGTCGTCGTCAGGAGACGGGTGCGGGAGACGGCTGGCGCCAGCGCGGCTCGGGTCATGCGTGTCCGTTCATTCTTGGCCGTCTCGCAGGTACTCGGCAAAGCCGGGGTCGCTGAAGGCAGCAGGGGGCAGGTTGTCGCTGAGCAGGGCGGTGTCGACCTCGGCTGCGGCCACAATCTGCTCGTGAATCCGGCCCTGCTGCATCAGCAGCAAGCCGGCCAGCAGCGCCAGCAGCGGCAGCGCTGACACCAGTTTGGCCCAGAGGCCGTTGTCCGCCTTGCCGCCGGTGCCGGGGAGGCCCTGACCGCCGCCGGCTGACGCCAGCAAGGCGCCCATCTGCACCACACTGGGGCTTGCGGTGGCGACCGCTGTGCGCGCGGCACGCGCCTGGGCTGCCCGCGCCAAGGCCTGTTCTCGGGCAAAGCGCAGGCGTTCGGTCACGTCATGCGGCAATTCAGCTGCGCGCTCGTTCAGCCGGGCGGCAACGCGCATGCCGAACCGGGCGACGCGAGTGTCCAGATCGGCAGTGTGGGCGGCAGTAACCTTCGATGGCGTGTTCATAGCGTGATTCCTTTGGCCTTCAGGGACTTTGCCAACGCATGCACGGCCCGGGAACAGTGAGTTTTGACACTCCCTTCCGAGCAGCCCATCACGGCGGCGGTCTCTGCAACATCCAGTTCCTCCCAGTAACGCAGGAGGAAGGCCTCGCGTTGACGCGCCGGCAACTGTTCGACTTCCGATTCGATCCTTTGCAAGATTTGCGCCCGGCTGACCTCGTCGGCCGCGCTGGAAGCTCCCATGGCGCCGTCCTGGGTCTCGAAGATCTCCAGGAGGTCGAAATCCCCGTCCGGGTCGCTGCCTTCGAAGTCCGACATGTTCGTCATGACCGCGTTGCGCGTCTTCTGGCGACGGAAGTAGTCCATCGTCGCGTTCGACAGGATGCGCTGGAAGAGCAGGGGCAGTTCGGCCGCCGGACGGTCGAAGTAGTTCTCCGCCAGCTTGATCATGGCGTCCTGCACGATGTCCAGAGCGGCATCGTCGTCGCGAACGAGGTAGGCCGTGCGCTTGAAGGCACGGCGGTCCACGGTGCGCAGGAAATCGTTGAGTTCTTTGTCGGTGGCCAAGGCGGGGAGCGGGTCCGGACAGCAGCGCGGATTATGGCATTCGTCTGATACGAAGGCTCAACCATTTTTGCTGGGCATAATGCGGTTTCGCACAAAGAGTCATTGCTCTCTCCAGGGTTGCCCGACAAGGCCCCACTGGCTGACTGCGCAGGTTCCGAATCCGCCTCACGAGGGCGAGAAGAGGGGCACCAATGGTTTTTCGTTAGAGAAATTCACAGAGGTTCGAAATGGACATGTCCGCCGCTGAAATGAAGCGCGCCGCCCAGGCGCAAGCTGCTTGCTCCCCCAATTTGCCCACCGCGGAGCTCAATGGCTCCGAGATCCTCGTTCGCTGCCTGCAGGCCGAAGGGGTGCGCCATCTCTGGGGTTACCCCGGTGGCGCGGTGCTCTACATCTACGACGCCCTCTACAAGCAGGACAGCATCCAGCACGTGCTGGTGCGCCATGAGCAGGCCGCCGTGCACGCCGCTGACGGCTTCGCCCGCGCCAGCGGCGAGGTCGGCGTCGCGCTGGTCACCTCGGGCCCGGGCGTCACGAATGCCGTCACCGGCATCGCCACTGCCTACATGGACTCGATCCCGATGGTCATCATCACGGGTCAGGTCCCCACGCCAGCGATCGGCCTGGACGCCTTCCAGGAGTGCGACACCGTCGGCATCACGCGCCCCATCGTCAAGCACAACTTCCTCGTGAAGGACGTGCGCGACCTGGCGCTGACGATGAAGAAGGCCTTCCACATCGCCCGCACCGGCCGCCCCGGCCCGGTGGTCGTGGACATCCCGAAGGACGTGTCGCTCGCCAAGACCACCTTCAGCT
Organism: Burkholderiales bacterium; assembly: GCA_003963005.1. Classification (GTDB taxonomy): domain Bacteria; phylum Pseudomonadota; class Gammaproteobacteria; order Burkholderiales; family Burkholderiaceae_C; genus Pelomonas. The sequence continues at coordinate 11,481 of RXJW01000146.1, read as the reverse complement.
ACCCGGACCGCATCGAGATGCGCTCCTACAACCCGGTGAAGAAGGGCCACAGCGGCCAGATCCGCAAGGCCGTGCAGCTGCTGCTGCAGGCCAAGCGGCCCTACATCTACACCGGCGGCGGCGTCATCCTGGGCGAGGCCACGGCCGAGCTGCGTCAGCTCGTGGACCTGCTCGGCTTCCCTTGCACGAACACGCTGATGGGTCTGGGCGCCATGCCCGGCACCGACCCGCGCTTCCTGGGCATGCTCGGCATGCACGGCACCTACGAGGCCAACATGACCATGCAGCACTGCGACGTGCTGCTGGCCGTGGGCGCGCGCTTCGACGACCGCGTGATCGGCAACCCCAAGCACTTTGCGCAGGTCGAGCGCAAGATCATCCACGTGGACATCGACCCGTCGTCCATCTCCAAGCGTGTGCGCGTCGACATCCCAATCGTGGGCGACGTGAAGGACGTGCTGCAGGAACTGATCGCGCAGCTCAAGGAAGCGCAAACCAAGCCGGACGCCAACGCCGTCAACGCCTGGTGGAACCAGATCAACGAATGGCGCCGCAAGGACTGCCTCGTCTACAAGAACTCCGACGAGGTCATCAAGCCGCAGATGGTGGTCGACACCCTCTGGCGCCTCACCCGCGACCGCGACACCTACATCACGTCCGATGTCGGCCAGCACCAGATGTGGGCCGCGCAGTACTACAAGTTCGACGAGCCGCGTCGCTGGATCAACTCCGGCGGCCTGGGCACGATGGGCGTGGGCCTGCCGTATGCAATGGGCATCAAGCTCGCCAAGCCCGAGTCGGATGTGTTCTGCATCACCGGCGAAGGCAGCATCCAGATGTGCATCCAGGAGCTGTCAACCTGCTTCCAGTACAAGACGCCGGTCAAGATCGTCTCGCTGAACAACCGCTACCTCGGCATGGTGCGCCAGTGGCAGCAGCTCGACTACGAGGGCCGCTACTCGCACAGCTACATGGACGCGCTGCCCAACTTCGTGAAGCTGGCCGAGGCCTACGGCCACGTCGGCATCCTGGTGGAGAAGCCGTCCGACGTCGAAGGCGCGCTCAAGGAAGCCATGCGACTGACCGACCGCACCGTGTTCCTGGACATCCGTACCGATCCGACCGAGAACGTCTGGCCCATGGTCAAGGCGGGCAAGGGCATCTCGGAAATGCTGCTGGGTTCGGAAGACCTGTGACCGCCTGAAGCCGCCGGCCCGGGGGCGCGTTACCGCGCGCCCTGGGGCCCGCGGCGGATGACGACCACAGCCGACGAAGGCAATCCTCCTCAACGATTCGAACCCGCTGCCAAGGTGCCGTGGTTACCGCCCCGGCCACTGAAGAGCGCGAAGGACGACATCCCATGAAACACATCATCGCTTTGCTCATCGAGAACGAGCCGGGCGCGCTGTCGCGCGTCGTGGCGTTGTTCTCGGCCCGTGGCTACAACATCGAGAGCCTCACGGTCGCGCCGACCGAAGACGCGTCGCTGTCGCGCATGACCATCGTCACCACCGGCAGTGACGAGGTCATCGAGCAGATCACCAAGCACCTGAACCGCCTCATCGAGGTGGTCAAGGTGGTGGACCTGACCGAAGGCAACTACACCGAGCGCGAGCTCATGCTGATCAAGGTGCGCGCCGTCGGCAAGGAGCGCGAGGAAATCAAGCGCACCGCCGACATCTTCCGCGGCCGCATCATCGACGTCACCGAGAAGACCTACACCATCGAGCTGACCGGTGACGCCGGCAAGCTCGACGCCTTCATCGACGCGATCGACCGCGCGTCCATCCTCGAAACCGTCCGCACCGGCGCCAGCGGCATCGGGCGTGGCGAGCGCATCCTGAGGGTATGACCCACCCCCTACACGCTTCGCGTGCCCCCTCAAGGGGGCGCCACTGGCAGCCCGGCAAAGCCGGTTCTGCGGTGGCCGCTTGACCAGACACTACTCATCCATCTTTTTGCCCAACCGGCCATCAGCCGCTGAACCTGGAGAAATCACCATGAACGTCTACTACGACAAGGACGCCGATCTCAGCCTCATCAAGGGCAAGAACGTCACCATCATCGGCTACGGCTCACAAGGCCATGCCCACGCGCAGAACCTGAACGACAGCGGCGTGAAAGTCACGGTCGCTCTGCGCCGCGGCGGCGCGTCCTGGGCCAAGGCCGAAGGCGCGGGCCTGAAGGTCGCTGAGATCGCCGAAGCCGTGAAGACGGCTGACGTCGTCATGATCCTGTTGCCCGACGAGCAGATCGCCGACGTCTACAAGAAGGAAGTCGAGCCCAACATCAAGCAGGGCGCCTCGCTCGCCTTCGCGCACGGCTTCAACGTGCACTACGGCCAGGTCCAGCCGCGCGAAGACCTGGACGTCTGGATGGTCGCTCCCAAGGCCCCGGGCCACACGGTGCGCAACACCTACCGCCAGGGTGGCGGCGTGCCCCACCTGATCGCCGTCTACGCCGACAAGACCGGCAAGGCGCGTGACCTGGCCCTGTCCTATGCGGCGGCCAACGGCGGCGGCAAGGCCGGCATCATCCAGACCTCGTTCCGCGAAGAGACCGAGACCGACCTCTTCGGCGAGCAGGCCGTGCTGTGCGGTGGCGCCGTCGAGCTGATCAAGGCGGGCTTCGAGACGCTGACCGAAGCTGGTTATGCCCCCGAGATGGCCTACTTCGAGTGCCTGCACGAGCTCAAGCTCATCGTGGACCTGATCTACGAAGGCGGCATCGCGAACATGAACTACTCGATCTCGAACAACGCCGAATACGGCGAGTACGTGACGGGCCCCAAGGTCGTGACCGAAGCCACCAAGAACGCGATGCGTCAGGCGCTGAAGGACATCCAGACCGGCGAATACGCCAAGAGCTTCATCCTCGAGAACAAGGCCGGCGCCCCGACCCTGATCAGCCGCCGCCGCCTGACGGCCGAGCACCCGATCGAGCAGGTCGGCGAGAAGCTGCGCGAAATGATGCCCTGGATCAAGGCCAACAAGCTGGTCGACAAGGCCAAGAACTGACGCGCCCGCCGGCCACTGCGGCTGGCGACGACAGTGCCGACGAAGGCCGACGCCGCAAGGCGTCGGCCTTCTTTTCTTGCGGGCGGTGAAGGGCGTGCGTCAGGCCTTCTTCACGAACTCCGACTTCAGCCCCATCGCCCCGACGCCGTCGATCTTGCAGTCGATGTCGTGATCCCCTGCTGCCAGCCGGATGTTTTTGACCTTGGTGCCGACCTTCACGACGAGCGACGAGCCCTTGACCTTGAGATCCTTGACCACGGTGACGGTGTCGCCGTCCTGAAGCACGTTGCCGACGGCGTCCTTGACGACGCGGGCTTCGTCGGCGGCCGGCGCTTCGGCCAGTGCCGACCATTCGTGGCCGCACTCCGGGCAGAGCAGCTGAGGGCAGTCCTCGTAGGTGTAGGTCGACTGGCAGCGAGGGCAGGGGGGCAGAGAACTCATCCTGGGATTGTCGCCGCCGGTTGGGTGGGGTCACGCAGGGGCGCTGCACCCCGTGGGTCAACGGCGCGCGCGCCGTCTCCAGAGCAGTCTTAGGCCTCCCGGCCGGACTCTCTAGCGGTCCGTGCTGACTATTCGGACGAATGGGTGAAAGATGGGGAGTGCCCTGAGTGTGTGGATGGTCGAAACCACCGCTCAAATCACGTCACTCGTCCGCACTATTGCTGGCGTGATGCGCTTCATGATCGAAAAGCTCCGTTCTTAGGCGGAGCCAGTTGCGGCATCGGTTTCCCGATGCGAGGAGGGTCTGTTCCCATCTTTCGACACGAAGTTTACCCTGCTAGTAGGCTTGTTTCAACTCTTTCTTTTCGAGCGAGTTGAGCAGATCCAGATCGGCCCAATTGATTTGCCAGTGTCGATCATTGGCCTTCGCGTTGAATGCGGCGAGCTCAGTTTTGGTGGGCGCCCCCTTGTTCAAGGTCCTATATAGGGACTTGATCCAGCTATCCTTTCTGGCGGGCGCTACCAGCGGGCAACTTAGCATATCCAGCAATAGGAGTGCCTTTTCCCCGTCCACGAGAACATCGGATAAATTTGCAAGCTTCGTAGTGACCGCATCTAGTATCTCTTTGCGGATTTCAGTGTATTCTGAGCTGTTGCCAATATAGAAAAGGCATGAAACAATTGTGAAATAGGTAAGCGGGCTTCCGTTGACGAATAGTTTTCGAAGGACTTGTTGCGGCAGAAGATAGGATGAGCCGAGTTCGCGGATGGCAAGAACAATATTCAGGCACTCTAAGTGAACAAACCGATCAATGCCACCTCCATGAGTGCGGTCACATTCGTCCAGCAGTAGGGCGGAAGACAGATCGTATATTTGCTGAGAAACCGTCGGCAATACGTCGGAAATGTGCTTTGCTGCAAATCTATGTAGAAGAATTATGGAAGTGCATAGCTTGTAGGAGGCGCCCACTGATGGCGCAACGCTATATAAAAAGAAGAGCACCTCCAGCAGCACTTGAATTGCACGTAGGTATTGATTCGAAAGTTGATCCTCTGATTCGATATTTTCGGCATTGACGAGTTTTTTCACTCGCTCAGTTAGGGCAGAAATCAGAAATGACGCAATCTCATCATATCCGCACCCGTGTTGAGCGCAGAGTGACTTGACTGAATCTATATAGCTTTTGGTTAGTTTCCAATGCGACGATATGCGTCCAGGCAAGAGAGATTGAATCGAGTCTCCGACCAAGAACTTGTCTATAAATTCGTTCAGGCCGATTCCCGCTTCATGAACAAGTCGAGACTTTGTAGTGGCGAATGGGCGTTGGGAAGTGGTGGACTTCCCGATGTTTGCATGCAGATTGAATGAAACTAATACGTCCGCATATGTATCGTAGATCAACCGGGACGTCGATTCATCTCTCGCGAAGATAAAGACGTCGTCAACATATCGATGGAATATGTAGTCTGTGCCATACCTATACTCGCTTATGCGATCGATAGCTTGCCTATCGATTTCCTGAAAGAGAATTTCAGCGAAAACCCGACTGGCTTCAGGGCCGATAGGAATGCCATTGGTTTCATCATGATTCCCATGCCGTATGGTTCGATCAAACTCGTCCGCAAACGATGATGCGGACTTGTTCTGTTTGGCGAAGGCCTTATCCTTCAAGGCCCATGTCAGACCATGGGTGTAAATGCTGTCAAAGCATTTCGATACATCGAGGGTTGTAAGGATTGAAAACCTCTTTTCAAGTGAGAAATACTGCTTCCCATTGAAAAATTTATACAACCGATCGTAGCCACGGTATGAAAAGAAGGATGGAGAATGCTTTACGTATCTATCCAGTCCCGATAGGTCTACTGCTACAGTCTTGTATTGGTTAATGTTTTCCCATGAACTTTTGCTGTAAAAGCTACTGGCAATGCCATTGGGTGCTCTGATCGAGGCAGGGCTGATGGCGCAGTAGTGAACAATTAGTCGTTCGTACTTCTGGTAGAACTCCTTCATCCTCCATTGCGACCATGGATGCAGCAGTGCAAGCCGCCGGAATTCAAAAGAGTTCTTCTTGATCTTGTAATGGTATGGAAACGTTGAGTTGGCGGTATTCCCTAAGCCGAATACGATTGATTCAATTAGCGTTTTCTCGACGTGGTCGGCGGTTTCGAACCCTTGGATTCTGTCATATAGGCCATCATTGGAGAAAATTATCGGTGTCTCGTAAGGTGTCGTTTCCGTAATGAGAATGCGCGTATAGTCGGAGCGCCTTATGGTATGTTTCTTCTTCATGTGCACTCCTTAGTACTTCCAGCATTCTTGTATTTGGGAAATGCGGGCTGGAGAGAAATACACGAAATGCCTTTCTGAGTGCCCGTTAACGAAGCTATGGCCAAGAAGTGATTGGCGCTGCTTTGCGCTCAGTATCGAAGCCGACACGGAAAATATTGATCCCTTTCTTGATAAGATGGCATTCCTCAAGAATCGGTCTAAAGCTCCAAGCGCTTTGGCGTTCTCCGAAAGAAGGGGATAACTATAATAAATGCCCGCCAGTTTCTTTCCGCCGGCCTTGGCGTTGTAGACGCCGAAATTGCGCGTGAGGAATTTAATCCTATCTTTGAGAAGTGGCCAGTCAGGATTGCGCGAATAATCGAGGAATGCCCGCGCGATTCGTGTCTTAATCTTGCGAATTTTTGCAGGTGCCAAATCAACAAGAACGTCTCTTTGAGTTGGGCGATCAGCGCCTCTTGATTTCACCGGCTCCCGAACTGAGAATGAATATCCCAGGTAGTCGAAGCGTAGCAGTTCGACAGTCGAGCTTCCGTGCGGTAGCGGTGACATCTTTTTCGACGCTTCGACAACTCTTTGCTTCTTGGGGTTTAGTTCGAGGCCGGGTGGAAGGTTATTTAATAATTCGGAAATAAGTATGCGGCGACGTTCGCGGCAAGAAGTGATCAGGATGATGTCATCCACGTAGCGCGCGTAAAAGAAGACTTCGGGATTCGCAGACGTGCGAAGGTCGAATTCCTTCATCATCAGGTCGGAAATGGATGCGCTCATCGCGAGTCCGCGTGGCGTGCCGCTTCCTCCGACGGAGTTGTGGTGATCTAGGATTGCATTTATTAGCGACTTGCTGAGTGGGGCGAGGCGTGAAAGTTTTTCGACCGCATGAGATATATTCTCGTGTTTGAAGGACTCGTAGAAGCTCTTGATGTCGAGCCGATAGACACGAAACGGCACTCCTTCTTCCAGCAGAAGCTTTAGAGATGAGACTATGTGCGTTCTGCCCTTGGTGTAGGTCTTTATGTGGCGTCTCAGATTTGATGCTAGCTTTCGAGCGACTAGTTCATTTGCTAGTCCTGAAAGTCCGTAGACGGTTTTCCCCTTGACCGGGAAGGAACGAAGCAGCACCGGTGTCGCGGCAAAGTTTGTAGTGGCTGCCGCAATTGCTCGGGCTACGGTCTGCTGCCGGAAAAGTGCTTGGTGCGCAGATGGAACTCCATTGAAGTCGCCTTTCTGCAGCATCTGCTCCAGAGTATTCTTCGCGAATGATTGGTCGTGCACACGTCCTCCCTAAAGACATTGCTATGGACTGCCTTGGCCCATGATCGAGGCATGTCGGCAGTCCGTCTGGGCCGGCAATCTTCTGCTGCTAATTTATCCATCTAGTTGATTGCCGTGCTCAGGCAAAGCGAGCACATCAAGTCAGCCATGAGAAGTGGACTTCAACAGCGCCTCCACCCAGCAGGGTAGATCCGCTTCGCTTCTTCCGTCCACTTCGGCCTTAGAGGTGTGGGTGGCCACAATTGGCGTTGCAGGCGGGGTCTGCCTGGGCTTCGAGGCTGACATGCTGGAGTTCCAGTCTGCGGCGGCTGAAGGGGTTCTAAACTCGGCACACATACGTTCCAACAGAACTGCCAAGTGGTGGGTCTTGCAGCCTGGACAAGAAAAAAGCCCCACACGCTTTCGCATGTGAGGCTTCTTGAGTGGCTCCCCGACCTGGGCTCGAACCAGGGACCTACGGATTAACAGTCCGGCGCTCTACCGACTGAGCTATCGAGGAATGGTTTGGTATGTCGGCACGCCAAGCGGTTGCAGCGTGCGTCTTGGGTCTGGCGACCTGATTTCTGTGGCTCCCCGACCTGGGCTCGAACCAGGGACCTACGGATTAACAGTCCGGCGCTCTACCGACTGAGCTATCGAGGAACAGAGCCCGCGACTATAGCAGTTTTTTCGCGGGTTCAGAGCCTCAGTTCAAGACTCGTGCGGAAAGTCCGCGGTGCCACCGGGTAGAGGTAGCTGTGCTCGAACTGCCACGGCGACTCGCGCCAGGCGCGGCGGTCGGTCAGGTTGTCGACCGCGACACGCCAGATCCAGGTCTGGTTGCCGTGGGCCTGCAGGTAGCGCAGGCCGGCGTCCGCCACGGTCCAGGCGGGGATGGCGATGCTGTTGTCGGGCGTGGCGTAGCGGCGGCCTTCGTATTGCAGGCCGAGCTGGGCCTGCAGCCCGGGCAGCAGGTCCTGGCGCAGCTGGGCCTTGAGCGTGGTCGTCGGCACATTGGGCGGGGTCAGGCCGTTGAGCGTCGCGTCGGCGCTGCCTTCGCGGCGCGCCTGCAGCCGCATGGCGCTGGCAAACAGCCCGCCGCCGCTCCACTTGAAGTCCGCGCTGGCCTCGATGCCGCGGTGGCGTGCATAGCCGTCGACGCGGCGCTCGCAGCTGTTGCGGGCGCTGCATTCGGTGAAGCCGGGCAGCGGAATGTCACGCCAGGTCGGGCGGCGGATGTCGAAGGCGGTCAGCGAGCCTTCGACCCGCTGCGTGCCGGTCTTCAGGCCGATCTCCGTCTGGCGGCTCTTGAGGGCCGGCAGGGCCTGGGCGGCGTTCGCGAAGCGCGAGCGGTTCGGCACCACTTCGCTCTCCACACCCTGACCCCAGCTGGCGTAGACCAGCCAGTCGGCCGTGAGGGCATGGCTGAGCGCCAGCCACGGCGTGGTGAAGCTTTGCGGGTAGTTGGTTGGCCGCGAGCCGTCGGTGCGCACGCTTTCGCGGTGCAGGCGCGTGTGGCGCAGGCCCAGCCACGCGGTCGTGTCGGCCGTCAGGGCCACGCGGTCGCGCAGGTAGAGCTCGCGGCTGCGTTCGTCGCGGTTGGTGTTCTCGTCGGTCAAGTCGGGCGCCGGCGGAGTGATGGCGCTGCCGTCGACCTTGCCGGTGCCGGCGTAGTTGTAGGCCTGGCGCTGGAAGCGGCTCTTGAACTGGCTTGCGAGGCCGCCCACAGTCAGGTCGTGGCGCAGGCCGGCGAGTTGCACCGGGCCGCTGGCGGAGAGGTCGAGCGCGGTGGTGTCGCGGTGCTCGTTCTCGCTGCGGAAGTCGTAGAGGTCGTAGGTGCCGTCGGGGCAGAAGCGGTCGGCGTAATAGGTGCCGTCCGCCGCCGTGCAACCGTAGGCATAGGCCAGGCGGTCGTCGGTGCGCAGGCGCTGGATGCCGAGCGTGGCCTGCGCACGCCAGTCGTTGCCGAGCTGCTGCTGCACGCGCAGCGAAGCATGCGTGTTGTCGAAGACGACGGGCAGGCTCCAGGGCTGGTTGTTCAGGTTGAGCTTGGGGTCGACCTGCTTCGGGTCGGGCACGCGGTTGCCCAGCAGGCTGAAGCCCTGCTGGCTGGGCTGGCTCTGGTGGTTCACTTCCACCTCGGCCTCGACGAGCGTGCCCGGCTGCACGCGCCAGTCGGTGGCGAGGGCGAGGGTGTGTGCGTTGCCGTCGCTGCTGCGCAGCTGCGGCTTGAGCTGCGCGGCGTCGGCATTCACGCGCAGGCCGAACTCGCGGTTCGCGCCGAAGCGCTGCGAGTGATCCACGCTGGCCTGAACCGTGCCGCCCTGGATGACGCCCAGCACCAGGGTCGTCGCGTCATCGGCGAGCGGCCGCTTCACGACGAAGTTGACGAGGCCGGCCGGCGCACTCGTGCCGGCCTGGATGCCCGAACTGCCCTTGAGCACTTCGACGGCCGCCTTGTTGGCCAGGGACAGCGAGGTCTCGCCGCTGACCGGCAGGCCGTCGCGGCGCAGGTTGAAGCGGTTGTCGAGCTCGAAGCCACGCACCTTCACCGTGCTCCAGTAGCCGGTCGCGTTGTAGCTGTCGGAGACCGAGGCATCCAGCCGCGTGATGCCGGCCAACTGCGTGATGCCGAGGTCGGCCAGGCGTTCGGCCGACAGGCTCACGGCCTGCAGCGGCAGCTTGGCCGGCGGGTCGCTGAAGCCGGCAAGGCCCGGCGCGGCTTCGGTGGCCTTGCCGGTCACGCTGACGGCGGGCAGGGTCTGTGCCGCAGCGAGCTGGGCGATGCACAGCGCCGTAGCGGCGCCAAGGAGGGAACGGTTCAGGAGTGCCATCGGAGATGCAGGGCGATGGCAGGTCGGCAAACGAGAACGCGGCAGGCTCGGAGACGAAGCGAATGGAGCCTGGCTGATCGGCTGCTTCCCTGCGCGAGGATTACCTCAATCAGGTTCAAAGGGACTGTCTCAGTCGCGCCGGCCGTGGCGGGCGCAACACCCCTAGCGGATGGCCGGCGGCCCCAGGGCCGTCGGCGGTGCGCATTCTAGCGGCGTCAGTCCTGGCCGGGCGTGGGCACGCCCAATCGCTCGTGCAGCTTCGGGCTCGTCGTCGTGTACTGCAGGTGCACCGGCTGACCCGGGAACACGCGCTCGGCCGCGGCAAAGGCGGCCAGCGTGGCCTCGTGGAAACCGCTGACCAGCAGCTTGCGCTTGCCCGGGTAGTGGTTGATGTCGCCCACCGCGTAGACGCCCGGCAGCGAGGTCTCGAAGCGCGCGGTGTCCACCGTCAGCAGCTTGCGCTCCAGGGCCAGGCCCCAGTCGGCGATGGCGCCCAGGCGCGGGCTCAGGCCCAGGCGGACGAGCAGGTGGTCCGCCGCGAGCGTGCGGGTCTGGCCAGCGGGGTCGAGCACGTCCAGGCCCGTCAGGCGGCCGCTGTCTTGCTGCAGGGCCAGGGGCTGGCCGACGGCGACCTGCAGCGTGGCCGCATCGCGCAGCGCCTGCAGCCGCGCCAGCACCTCGGGCGGGGCCTTGAAGTCATCCTTGCGGTGCAGCAGGGTCACCGACGCCGCGAGGCCGGCTTCAGCCAACGCGATGGCGGTGGTGACGGCAGGTGCCTCATGCCCCAGCACGATCACGCGCTGGCCCTGCAGGTCGAGCCCGTCGAGCCGCGGGTGGATGTGGCGGCGCTCCAGCGCGTCGGCGCCGTCCAGGCGCAGCCGCTTGGGTTGGAAAGCCCCCACGCCGCCGGCGATGAACACGGTGCGCGCGAGCCAGCGGGTGCCGGTCGACGTGGCTGCGAGGTAGCGACCATCGGGCTGGGCTTCCAGCACGCTGAGCTCCTGGCCGAGGTGCAGGTCCGGCGCGAACGGGCGGATCTGCTGCAGCAGCCGCTCGATCAGCTCGCGCCCGCTGCACACCGGCAGGCCGGGCACGTCGTAGATGGGCTTGTCGGCGTAGAGCTCGACGCACTGGCCGCCGGCGTGGGGCAGGGCGTCGACCACCTGCGCGTGGATGCCCTGCAGGCCCAGCTCGAACACCTGGAACAGGCCGACCGGCCCCGCGCCGATGACGAGGGCGTCGGTCTCCAGCGGGGCAGGGGGCGTCAGGGGCGCAGCGGTCGTCATGCCGGGCGGGCCGGCAGGCGCCGGCCGCGGGTCATGGTGATCAGCGGATGAGCTCGTCCAGCTTGCCCGTCTTGTCCTTCCACTCGTCGGCGTCGGGCAGCGCGGGCTTGCGCTTGGTGATGCTGGGCCACTTCTTGGCCAGGTCGGCGTTGATCTTGATCATGTGGACCTGGTCGCCGGGGACGTCTTCCTCCGGCATGATCGCGTTGACCGGGCACTCTGGGATGCACACGGCGCAGTCGATGCACTCGTCCGGGTCGATGGTCAGGAAGTTCGGGCCTTCGCGGAAGCAGTCGACCGGGCAGACGTCGACGCAGTCGGTGTACTTGCAGCGGATGCAGGATTCGGTGACGACGTGGGTC
>RXJW01000205.1 GCA_003963005.1 Burkholderiales bacterium | reverse complement strand
GCGGGTCGTAGACGGACGCGAAGCAGAAGCTAGATTGCATCGCCCGCAGCTCGCCAATCGCGCCTGCTCGCAGCAGCCGTGCGGCGAGGTCGTAAGCGGGCAGGAAGCGCGTCCACAGTGCCTCCATCAGGAACACACCGCGCGAGCGCGACAGCGCCACCAGCGCCTCCCCCTCGGCCCGGGTCGTGACCAGCGGCTTCTCGCACAGCACCGGCTTGCCGGCCTCGAGTGCCGCCCGCACGTACTCGCCGTGGTTCGAATGCGGCGTGGCGATGTACACCGCGTCGACCTCGTCGCTGCGCAGCAGCTCGTCGAGCACGGTCGTCACGCGCGCGGCGGGCTGGCCGTCGCGCTGCCACTGCGTGGCATAGGCCTCGCCCTTCGCGGCATCCCGGGCGAACACCGCTGAGAGCCGGGCGCCCGGCACGGCCGGCAGCGCGCCGGCAAAACGGTTGGCGATGCCGCCGGGGCCGATGACGCCCCAGCGGAAGGAAGAGAGATCGTCAGGGGCCATGGCTGAGCGCTTTCGCGAGGTCGGACGGGGTCAGGATGCCGGCGACGCGCGGCGCCGCAGCCCTCGCCGTCGCACCTGTGCATGCACGGCCCGCGGTGCAGGCCGCCGCATCTGGCGCCAGGAGAGAACGCGTTCGGGCAGCAGGGCGAGGGACATGAGTTGGCAGCGCAGCTCGAGGGCCGGGCGGCCGATTGTGTCCGTCACCGCCGTGCTCGGCGGTTCAAACGGGTTTCACGCCGCGCGCCCGGGCGCCGCGTGAGGCGACCCGTCAGGCCTTGCTGAGCAGCCCGTTCATCTTGGCCTTGAGCACCAGCGCCTCGGCCCGGCGCGCCTTGGTGGCGGCACGCTGGTAGGCGGCTTCAGCCTTCTCGCGCAGGGCGATGGCGCGCTGCAGCGCCTCCTGGTAGCGCTCGATGGTGTAGGTGTTCTCGGTGCCGATGTAGACGCTGCGCGCCAGCGGCGTGTCGCCGAAGCGCGGCAGCGTCACGGCGAAGCTGCAGTCGCGCACCCGGCTGCCGGCGCGCTGGCGCACGATCGGCCCGGAGATGCCCGACGGCAGGTCGCTCTGCTTCTTGCGGCTGGGCGTGCGGCGCAGCCGCGACGGAGCCGGCATCGTGGCGATGCGCTTGAGCAGTTCTTTCGTGGCTGCTGCCAGCGCCTTGCGGGCGCCACTGCCGTCCTGGCTGTGGTCCGAGTACAGCTTGGTCCCGCCGTATCGGAGCTGCCAACCATGGGTCGACAGGTGGTCGATTCTTTGTATGCATTGCGGGACGACAAAGCGTTCACCGCTGAAGATCACCACGTCTCGCGTGTTCATCGAAGTCCCCAATCGCTGCGCTGGCCTGTGCCCCGTTTGCTGGCCAGTCTTGTCACTAACGCTTCCCTGATGCGGAGGAAGTTTATGAGCGTTTCTGAGAAAGGCGGTGATTTATGACTGCGCCTTCCCACATCCCCGGGGATGCTGTCAGGTCATAGACAGGCTCCCTCCCAGGAGCGAGGGACTGGGAACGTTTTCCTGCGGGTAAACACGGGCACGGGTTGCGGCGCGGACGCCACAGTTTTGCCGATCGATTTCAGCGTCGGGGCCGACCCGGGCGGGCGCGTGCCAGTTCCGGCGCGAACAGCTCCATCACACGGAGCTGCGCACCCCCGCGACTGAACACCGAATGGCGTGACCAGAGCATCTGCGGCGATGCCGGTGCGCCGGTGGCGGCCAGCCACTGCCGCTCGGCATGACGGCGGGTGTGGCCGTGGCGGGACAGGCGGCGCGGCTGCAGTTCGCTGCGGCTGATGGCGGGGTCGTCGTACAGCAGGTGGGCCAGCGGCCGGGCGCCCAGGCCCTTGAGCGCGCGCCAGGGGCCGGTCGTCGCCCGCTGGTGCACGGCGGAGCGGGCCCACACCAGCGGCTCGCCGTCCACGCGCAGGATGACTTCGCGCACCAGCGTCAGCCCGCGTGGCGGCAGGCCGAGGGCGGCCCGCTCCAGGGCCCGGAACGGCGCCACGCCCTGGCGCAGCACCTGCACCTCGAAGCGCGTGCCGAGCCGCGCCAGCCGCCGGCTCAGGGAACCGGGTGCCCGCAGCCAGTCACGCAGGCTGTTTCGCGTCGCGATGCCCATGTCAGCGGTGCGGGGCGCTTCGCGTCACCCGCGGCGCATGAAACGCGGCAGGTCCGGCCGAGCGCCAGGCCGCTCCGAAGAGGGCCTGCATGTGGCGAGCTGCTCGCGGTGCCATGTTGCGAGGAGGGGCGAGGGGCGGGCGTCTCACGTCAGCCGAACTCTCTGCCGAGCTCCGCCGCGCGCCGCTGGGCCGCGAGCACGGCGCGGCGGATGGCAGCGTCCACGCCGTCGGCCTGCATCGACGTGATGGCCGCGTGCGTGGTGCCGCCCTTGCTCGTCACGCGCTCGCGCAGCGTCGTGGGCGACTCCGGCGAGTTCAGGCCCAGCGCCGCCGCGCCCGCGCAGGTGGCGAGCGCCAGCCGGCGACCCTGCTCGGCGCTCAGGCCCATGTCGACCGCCGCGGCCATCATGGCCTCGACGAACAGGAAGAAGTACGCCGGCCCCGAACCCGACAGCGCGGTGACGGCGTCCAGGTCGTCCTCCGTGTCGACCCACAGCGTCTGGCCGGTGGGCCGGAGCAGTTGCTCGACTGCTGCCCGTTCATCGGCTGACACCGCCGGCCGGGCGTACAGCCCGGCCATGCCCTGGCCGATGAGGGCTGGCGTGTTGGGCATGCTGCGCACGATGCGCTCGCTGCCGGTGAGCCTGACCAGCGAGCTCGACGGGATGCCCGCCATGACGGACAGGTGCAGCGCGGCGCCGAGCCAGGCGCGCAAGGGCTCGGCCGCCGCCCCGAAAAGCTGCGGCTTGACCGCCCAGACGATGGTGCCAGCCTGCGCCAGCGAGGCATCGCCCGTCGCCAGGGCCTCGATGCCGAAGTCGGCGCGCAGCTTGTCGCGTTGGGGTTCGTGGGGCTCGACGACGATGATGTCGGCCGCCTTGACCTGGCCCGCGCGCAGCAGGCCGCCGAGGATGGCGCCGGCCATGTTGCCGCCGCCGATGAATGCCAGGGGTGATGCCATGGCCGGCAGTCTAGACGGCGACAGCCCCGGGACAAGACCGGCGCGCCGGGCGCGATAAGGTCACGGGTCGGAACACCTGCTGCCGATACCGTCACGCCATGACCCTGCGCCGTCTCACCGCCCTGTGCCTCGCGCTTTGCCTCGCTGCCTGCGCGGGTGGACCGCCGGCGCCCAAGCCCTGGAGCGAGACCGCCGCGCGGGACTTCAATCTCGCCCTGGCTCGCGTCGAGGTGCAGGGCCGGCCGGTCCACCTCACGCGGCTGCAGTCGGCCCGTGGGCCGCTGCCCGTCATCGTCTACCTGCCTGGCCTTGGCCAAGGGGGCGACACGGGCCAACGCTGGGCGGCGGCCTGGGCCCAGGCCGGGTACGCGGTGCTGGGCGTTCAGCCCCTGGCCGAGGACGAAGCCGCCTGGCGCTCGGCGCTCGCGCGCACGGGCGAGTTCCGCGCGCTGGGCGAGCTGCACTACGGCCCCGCGCAGCGCGCCGATCGGCTGGCGGCCCTGCGCCGGCTGCTGGCTGCGCTGCAGGCCAGCCCGCAGGTCGCCGGGGCGACGCTCGACTGGCAGCGTGCGGCGCTCGCAGGCTACGAGATCGGCGCGCAGACGGCGCTGGATGCGGCCGCCGCGCCCGAAGGCTGGCAGCCGCTGGCCGTGCTCGCGATCAGCCCGCCGCCGATGGACGCGCCCGGCCGCATACCCGCCCTGATCGTCACCAGCGACACCGACGGCGATGCGCTCGGCCTCGTGCGCGCGCCCGCCGAGCGCCGCCGCGCCTTCGAGCAACGGCCGCCCGGCAGCGCCTGGCTGCTGAGCCCGCCGGGCCTGTCCCACGCGGCGCTCTCCGGCACGCTGGCCCCCGACGGCTGGCATGAGCAGGACCGGCACCGGGGTCGCGAGGGCAGCCTGCCGGTGGCGATGGATCAGCGCGGCCAGGGCCAGCGCGGCCCGGCCGGCGGCGTGCCCCGCGGCCCTCGCAGCGGCAGTGCCACCGAAGCCGCGCAGGCCGACCTGGGGGAAGCGATGCGGCTCAGCACCGCCTTCCTGGAGGCACAACTGCGCGGCGGCGCGATGCCGTCCGGCGGGATGCTGAGCACGCGCTGAGCTGCGCCCTCATTCGACGCACAGGGCCACGAGGTCCTTGCGTCCCGTGGCGGCGGCATGCAGGGTCTCCAGGTAGACCGTCCGGCCGAATCGCCGCTCGACGCGACCGTTCGGCAGCTGCACGGCCAGCAGACACTCCGCGTTGCCAGTGGCCAGCGCGAGGCGCTCGTCGACACGGGGCTTCACGGTATTGGCGCGGGGGTCGTTCAGGACCTGGGTGCGCAGGTCCATGGCGGGCGAAGCCTTCGAGACCAGGTTGCGGCCCGGGAGCGCGAGGTTGAGGCGCGGCGCGGCCGGCGGTACGTCGACGTCGGGCGAAGGCGGCGCGATCTCCGCGGCGGCCGGCGTCTGCGCCGGCTCGGCCCGCGCCATCGACCTGGCGGGGCGATCGGCCAGCCGGGGCCGCACATCCGCTCGCGGCGCCGGTGCGGGCTGCGGCGCGGCAGCCACGAGGCGCATCGACACCGCCGGCGGCGCCGTGGCGTCGACCCGGGCCGGCCGGTGCGGCGTCAGCAGCAGCCACAGGCCGCCCTGCACACCGAGCGCCAGCATCGCGGCCACGCCGCGGCGCAGCGCGGGCGAGGGCCCCCGAACGGCGAAGCGGCCCGGCACGGTGAGCGCTAATCCTCCAGCCCCAGGAAGCCGCCGCTCTGGTGCGCCCACAGCCGCGCGTAGATGCCGTTCATGGCCAGCAGCTCGGCATGCGTGCCCTGCTCGACGATGCGGCCGGCGTCCATGACGATGAGACGGTCCAGTGCCGCGATGGTGGACAGCCGGTGGGCGATGGCGACCACCGTCTTGCCCTCCATCAGCGTGTAGAGGCTTTGCTGGATGGCGGCCTCGACCTCGCTGTCGAGCGCGCTGGTGGCCTCGTCGAGCAGCAGGATGGGCGCGTCCTTCAGCATCACGCGGGCGATGGCGATGCGCTGGCGCTGGCCACCGCTGAGCTTCACGCCACGCTCGCCGACGAAGGCCTCGTAGCCGGTGCGGCCCTTGGGGTCGGACAGCGTCGCGATGAATTCGTCGGCATGCGCACGCTCGGCGGCGCGGTGCATCTCGGCCGGCGTGGCGTCCGGGCGGCCGTAGAGGATGTTGTCGGCCACGGAGCGGTGCAGCAGCGAGGTGTCCTGCGTGACCATGCCGATGTGGCGGCGCAGGGAGTCCTGCGTGACCTGCGCGATGTCCTGCCCGTCGATGGTGATGCGCCCGCCGTCGGCCGGCAGGTCGTACAGGCGCAGCAGCAGGTTGACGAGCGTGCTCTTGCCCGCGCCGCTGCGGCCAACCAGCCCGATCTTCTCGCCCGGGCGGATGGTCAGGTCCAGCCCGTCCACCACCACCTTGCCGTTCGGGTAGGCGAAGCGCAGCTGCTCGAAGCGCACTTCGCCATGCGGCACGGTCAGCTCGGTGGCACCGCTCGCATCGCTGATCGCCTGGGGCTTGGAGAGCGTGGCCAGCCCGTCCTGCACGGTGCCGATGTGCTCGAAGAGCGAGGCCATCTCCCACATCACCCAATGCGAGATGCCGTTCAGGCGCATCGCCATCGCCGTGGCCGCGGCCACGGCGCCCACGCCCACGGCGGACACGCCCCACAGCCACAGCGACAGCAGCGCGGTGCTGCCCACGAGCAGGGCCGAGAGCAGCGAGTTCACGACCTCGAAGCCCGTGACCAGGCGCATCTGGCCGTAGGCCGTGACCATGAAGTCCTGCATCGCCGACTTGGCATAGCTGGCCTCGCGGCGGCCGTGGGCGAACAGCTTCACGGTGGCGATGTTGGTGTAGGCGTCGGTGATGCGGCCAGTCATGAGGCTGCGCGCATCGGCCTGGGCCTGGGCGATCTTGCCCAGGCGCGGCACAAAGAAGCGCAGCGCGCCGAGGTAGAGCAGCAGCCACACCGCGAACGGCGCCATCAGCCAGGCGTCGAAGCTGCCGACGATGCCGACCATCGTGCCGAAGTACACCGCCACGTAGACGAGGATGTCCACGACGATGAGCCAGGTGTCGCGCACCGCGAGCGCCGTCTGCATGACCTTGGTGGCGATGCGGCCGGCGAACTCGTCGCCGAAGAAGGCCAGGCTCTGGCCGAGCATGCGGCGGTGGAAGATCCAGCGCAGCCGCATCGGGAAGTTGCCGAACACACCCTGGTACTTCAGCAGCGCCTGCGCCGCGGCCAGCGCCACGCTGCCTCCGAGCACGGCCAGCAGCAGCACGACGACCGGCTGCGGTCGGCTCCAGAGCTGCGCCGGATCGAGCTTGGCCAGCCAGTCCACGAGCGAGGCCATCAGGCTGAACAGCAGCGCCTCCGCCGCCGCGATGCCAGCCGTGAACAGCGTGACCGCAAACAGATGGGGCCGCACGCCATCGGCACAGCGCCACAGGAAGGCGAAGAAGCGCGTCGGCGGGGCGACGGGGGGCGTCTCGGGGTAGGGGTCGATCAGGCGCTCGAAGCGCGACGCCAGCGGTTGGAAAAGCGACATGCCGCTAGTGTCGCCGGACAACGCTGTCCGGCGTCCGCGCGGCAGGGTGGGAATTGCCGTCCGGATCAGGGGGCAGACGCCGCCGAGGCCGCGGGGGCGGCCGGCTGCGGCACCACCACCCCTGGCGTCAGCGAGATCTCGTCGACGGGCGTCACGCCGGTGACGAAGTAGCGCGTGTCGCCGAAGCACGAGGTGGGCAGGCCGACCTTCTCTTCGTAGTGCAGGTTCACGCGCCGGCCCATCACCTTGTTGATGGCCTCGGCGGTGCGCTCGTCGTGCACCGTGAAATAGAACTTCTCGACCGTGCTGGATCCCGGCAGCGAGACGAGCGCCTGCTCGCCCTCCCAGGTCTTGCAGATCCAGCCCTTGCGGGAGAACTTCTGCACCCAGCCGGCGCGCTCGCCTTCGGAGTAGCTCCAGCGCCAGGCGAGGGCGAGCCAGGCGGCTGCGAGGAGCAGCAGGGCGACGACGGTGAGGGCAAGCTTGGTGCGCATCGAGAACCGGTTGGAGTGAACGCGCGGCGATTGTGCGTCAGCGATGTGTCATCACCTGCGGTGTGCGGCGGCTCACGCCGGACGGCCGTAGCGCTCGGCCGCCCTGGCGCGCGCCTTGGCGGCCTCGATTTCGCGGTTCCTTGGCTCGGCCGTGGTCGTCAGCGACGCGATCAGGCTGCGCGCTTCGGCCGAGATCGCCTGCACGGCATGCTCGAACGCTGCCGCGTTGGCCTGCGAAGGCACATGGAAGCCGCTGAGCTTGCGCACGAACTGCAGCGCGGCATCGCGGATCTCGACCTCGGTGGCCGGCGGCTCGAAGTTGAACAGGGTGCGGATGTTGCGGCACATGGCAGCTCCTTCAGAGGGCGTCGGGGTGGCGCTCGCACCACGCCCGCAGCGCCTGGCGGTACGCGTCCATCGCCAGGTCGTGCAGGTCGAAGATGCAGGGGTCGCAGCCGTTCCCGCAGCAGGCGTCGAAATCCGGCGGCGGGGGCGGCTCGGGCATGGGGTCGAGGTCGGGCGGGGCGGGCATGGCACGGCGGTCGGGGGACGCCGCCATTCTTCCAGGCCCGCGGCGGCCCTAGGATGCGGCCATCGACCCCGCCGGAGAACTGCATGCTCGTCGTCACCACCGAAAACGTCGCAGGCCACCGCATCACCGAGGTCAAGGGCCAGGTGTTCGGCGTCGTCGTGCGCAGCCGAGGCCTCGCGGGCAACATCCTGGCGGGCCTGCGGTCCATCATCGGCGGCGAGATCACCGAGTACACGCAACTGCTCGAACAGGCCCGGCGGCATGCGCTGGACCGCATGGTCAAGAACGCGAGCCTGATGGGCGCCAACGCCGTGGTCATGATGCGCTTCGACTCGTCGGAGATGGGCCAGACGATGAGCGAGATCGTGGCCTACGGAACCGCCGTCAAGATCGAGCAGCTGCCGGGCTGACGCCATGTTGCGCCGGCTCCTGCTGTTCGTGACCGTGCTGGCAGGCCTGGGCGGCGCCGCGGCATTGCTGGCCGGGCACGAGGACGGCTTGCCCTGGGCCGCCTGGGGCGGCGCACTGACCGTTGCCGTGCTGTTGGAGCGCTGGCGCTACGGCGGCCGCCCGGCCAGCGAAGCGGGCGACTGGCAGCCGACGGCCGAGCGCTTCGTCGATCCGGAATCGGGGCAGCCGATGCAGGTGCTCTTCAACTCCCGCACCGGCGAGCGTCGCTATGAGGTCGTGCCGCCTGAACGTGATGCCCGCCCCTGAGGCCCGCGCCTACGTCGTGAAGACGGCCGTGAGCGATCCCACGGCGGCGGGCTTCGTCTTCCCTGCGCAGAAGACGATGTACGGCGGCAAGCACATCGCCGCAGGTGACGTCGTCTACGTGTTCGCCAGCGAAACCCATGGCGGCGCCGGCCTCATCGCCCGCGGCGTGGTGACCACGGCCTCTTCGGTGCCTCGGTGCCCCGGCCTCGCGCGGCAGACACCGCGGGTCAGCGTGCAGGTGCAATGCACCGGGGTGGCGCGGCGGCCCCTGGGCCGCACCGAGTTGAAGCCCTTCAGCGACTGTGAGGACCGCCAGCCGCAGACCGAACTCAACTTCAAGTGCTACCGTCAGGCGACCGACAAGATCGTTGGCATCGAGCCGGCCACCGCGACATTTCTGGAGGGGTTCTTCTGAGCGCCGCCGCGTGTGACGAACTCCGCGTTTTCGAGGGGGTGCTTGTCACACAAAACGGCGGCTGCTTCGGCTATGCTGCATCGCAACATTGCAAAGCTGCAATGACCGTTTGTCTCCTCCACCGCCTCTGGGTGGATTTGGCCCTCTCCGGTGCTTTGTCACCTGCAGAGGGCCTTTTTCTGGGCGCTGCGGCAGCCGCCAGAATCGGGACCCCCGCCCGACACTGCGCCCCATGAACGCTGCCCGCACGCACCACCTCACCGCCGACATCCTGCAGGACGAGGCGCAGTTGCGCGCCCTGATCGGCGAACCTGCGCCGCTGACCTGCGCCAAGATCACCGATCGGCTCAACGCCGCCACGCGACGCTTCGTGGAGCGCTCGCCGCTGGTGTGCCTGGCCACGAGCGATGCCGCGGGCCGCTGCGACGTCAGCCCGCGCGGCGACCCGGCCGGCTTCGTGCGCATCCTGGACGACCGCACGCTGCTAATGCCCGAGCGCCCCGGCAACCGCATCGCCGACTCCCTGCGCAACCTGCTGGCCAACCCGCGCGTGGGCCTGATCTTCATCGTGCCCGGCGCGACCGACACCTTCCGCGTCAACGGCCGCGCCGTGCTGACGACCGACGCCGCCCTGCTGGCCCCGAGCACGCTCGAAGGCAAGGCCCCCAGGCTCGGCCTGCTGATCGACATCGAGGAGGCCTACACGCAGTGCTCCAAGGCCTTCCTGCGCTCCCACTTCTGGGACCCGGCCCGCTTCATCGACCCGGCCGAACTGCCCACCGGCGGCGAGGTGCACCGCGCGATCCAGGGCGAGGCGTTTGATGCCGCCCGCTACGACGCCGAGCGCGCCGAGCGCTACCGGCGGCGGGAAGGCTTTTACTGAGGTTCGCCGGGGCGAGCCTCCGGGCCGCACACGCCCATCGCATCGCGCCCGTCGCGCGGGTCGAAGCGCGACAGCCACTGGGCGCGGGCCGCGGCGGGCAGCGGCAGTGGCTGTGCCGGGTCGAAGACGGTCACGGCGGCGCCGAGCACTGACAGGGTGCGGGTGACGTGATCCTGCGCGGCCGGGGTGGCTGCGACGAAGAGCCGCGACCCGCGCAGCGCCTGTGGCGGCAGCGTCATCAACACCGGCTGCACCACGGCCCACAGCGCCGCCGGATCGGGCGCCAGCAGCAGCACCTCCTGGGGCGTGTCAGCCGCTGCCTCGACCGCCCCACGTACGCAGCGGGTCACCCGGTTGGCGTCCTCCGCGAGATCGGTGGCGGAGAAGACGCAAGTCTCGTCCGGCAACTCCGAGGCAGCCTCCGGCCGCAGCCGCCGCAGCACGCCATGCCCGTAGCGATGCCAGTCCGGCGTGGGCGCCGCCGCTGGGGGCGCCACCAGCGGCGCCAGCTCCTGCTGGAACATCGCCCGCTCCTCGGTGCACAGCACCGCGTCGGCCTGCCGTGCCCGGGCCAGGGCCTGGTCCCAGGCCGGGCCTTGGGGAGGGGTCACGCGACCGGTGTCGGCGTCCACCATCACCTGCACGAGTGGCGGCCGTTGGGAGCCGGGCGCTTGCGCCGTGGGGTCGGCAGCAGGCACCACGACGTTCAACTGAAGCCACTGGCCGTCCGGCGTGAACGCATGATCGCCGCCCCACCAGATCGAGCTCACCGACGACGGCAGCGCATGCACGTAGAACCGGGGCAGGAAATCAGTGAGACCCATCTGGCGCATCAGGCGGCCGTGCGGGTCGTACAGCGCGACGACGTTGTCACCCCAGCCGACCGCATGCCAGTTGTCGAAGGTGGCGACGCGGCCGGTGTCCGACACCGCCGCACTGGCCGGGCTCACGCGGTGCGCCAGGTCCCGTTGCCAGACCGTCTCCCAGCCGGTGCCCACGCGCCGCTCCAGCGTGCCGCTGGCGCGATCGGCGGCGCGAGGCCGTCCGGCGAACTCGGCGTCAGGCCCTGGGTTCCGGCACGAGGCGGGATCGAAGCACCCGCTCGGCATCACGATGAGCCGGTAGGCGCCCGCCGGGGCGGTGTAGACCGCCGGGCAAGGCGGCAGCCAGCTGTCCGCCTGCGCCGCACCCAGCCCGGCAAGCCACAGGCCTGCCGTCACGCCCCACGGAGGAACCCGCTTCATGTCTGTCGCCCACGCTGCCGCCATGCGGCGACGTTAGCGCATGGGCGCAGCGGGTCCAGCCTCAGTGCACGCCGGCCAGCAGCGCCGCGTTGCCGCCGGCTGCCGCGGTGTTGACCGTCAGCGTCTGCTCCGCCGTGAAGCGGTAGAGCTGGCGCACGTGGCCGGCTGCGGTCACGAGCGGCAGGATGGCGCCGGGGCGGTGGGCCAGGGCCAGGGCCAGCTCGTGCGCGGGAACGGGGTCGGACGAGGCCAGCGCCACACCCGCGAGCTGCGGGGCGGCCAGCAGGCGCGGCAGCACGGCGTCGGGCAGCAGCGTCAGCGCGTTGGCGGGCAGCCCGGCGCGCAGCAGTGCCTGGCGGGTGCGCTCGTCGCCGCCCAGCCAGATGGCGCTGTTGCCGGCGAGCAGGGCGCTCACCGCAGCCGCAAGGCCCGCCTCGCCGCGGCCCAGCACGGCGAAGACACCGCGGGCGTGGTGGCGCAGCGTGTTGCTCTCGCCGGTGGGGCCGGGCAGGGTCTGGTCGGCGAACAGCGTCTGGGCGGCCGGGAACAGACC
The DNA here is from genome assembly GCA_003963005.1 of Burkholderiales bacterium. GTDB lineage: Bacteria > Pseudomonadota > Gammaproteobacteria > Burkholderiales > Burkholderiaceae_C > Pelomonas. The sequence continues at coordinate 4,976 of RXJW01000205.1, read as the reverse complement.
TCGCACGGCCAGCGCGGCGGGCGCGTCCAGCGTGTCGGCCGCGCGGCGCAGCGTGGCGATGCGCTCGGCCAGCGGCGTGTCGCGCCAGGTGGCATCGGCCGCCACGGCCAGGGCCCCGGCGTCGGCTGCCGGCAGCGGCTCCAGCGCGAGGGTCGGGGCGGCGGCGTCCAGTTGCGGCTCGGCGCAGAAGCGGCGCAGGTAGTCCGGGCCACCGGCCTTGGGGCCGGTGCCGGAGAGGCCTTCGCCGCCGAAGGGCTGCACGCCCACCACGGCGCCAATGATGTTGCGGTTCACGTAGACGTTGCCGATGCGAGCCGAGTCGGCCAGCCGCTGGGCGCGGCTGTCGATGCGCGTCTGGATGCCCAGCGTCAGGCCATAGCCGAGCGCATTGATCTCGCCGATGACCTCGTCCGGCGAGCCCTCGAAGCGCACGACGTGCAGCACCGGGCCGAAGATCTCCTCGCCCAGGTCGGCGATGCGCTGGAGCTCGAAGGCCACCGGGCGGATCTGGCGCGGCATCGGCTCGGCGATCGGGGCTTCAGCGATCAGCCGCGCCTCGCGCTTCAGGCGCTCGACGTGACGGCTGATGTTGGCGTGGGCCTCGTCGTCGATGACCGGGCCGACGTCGGTGGCCAGCTGGGCGGGCACGCCGACGTGCAGCTGCTCCAGCGCACCCTTGAGCATCTCCACCACGCCGTCGGCGATGCTCGACTGCACGCACAGCAGGCGCAGGGCCGAGCAGCGCTGGCCGGCCGAGCGGAAGGCGCTCTGCACGACCGCGTCGATGACCTGCTCGGGCAGGGCGGTGGAGTCCACCACCATCGCGTTCAGGCCGCCGGTTTCGGCGATCAGTGGGATGGGGGCGTTCGGTTTCTTGGCGAGCGCCTTGTTGATGATCTGCGCGACGACCGTCGAGCCGGTGAAGCACACGCCCGCGGTGTGGGCGTGCGCGACCAGGCCCGCACCGACCGTCTCGCCCGGGCCGTGCAGCAGCGCCAGCGCATCGGCCGGCACGCCGGCGGCGTGCAGCAGCTCCACCATCTTCAGCGCCACGTACGGCGTCTGCTCCGCGGGCTTGGCGGCCACGGTGTTGCCGGCCACCAGCGCGGCCACGACCTGGCCGGCAAAGATCGCCAGCGGGAAGTTCCACGGGCTGATGCAGACGAAGACGCCGCGGCCCTGCATGCCACTGGCATCAGCCTCTGCCTGGTCCGCGTAATAACGCAGGAAGTCCACGGCCTCGCGCACCTCGGCCACGCAGTCGGCCTGGGTCTTGAAGGCTTCCTTCACGAGCAGCGCGCAGAACTCGGGCAGGCGGGCGTCCAGCGTGTCGGCAGCCAGGCGCAGGATGGCGGCGCGGCGGGACACGGGCGTGGCGTTCCACACCGGGAAGCCGGCCTGCAGGCGCACCATGGCGGCGTCCACCTGCTCGGGCGTGGCCTCGGGCACGGCAGGCACGGTGACCTGGTCGAGCGCGGCCTGCAGCGGCGCGCGGTGGGCCGGCGCGGTGAGGTCGGCGCCGGTGGAGTTGAGGCGGCCGCGGCCTTCGGCATCGAAGTACAGGGCCGGCGGCAGCGGCAGCGCGCTGAAGGCACGCACATCGGCCAGCGGCGAGCCCAGCAGCTCGGGTACCTGCACGGACGGGTCGGCCAGCTGGTGCACGAAGGAGGAGTTCGCGCCGTTCTCCAGCAGGCGGCGCACGAGGTAGGCCAGCAGGTCGCGGTGCTCGCCCACCGGGGCGTAGACGCGGCAGGGGATGCTGCCGTCCTTCAGCACCTCGCGGTACACGCCCTCACCCATGCCGTGCAGGCGCTGCATCTCGAAGGCGGCACCGACCGAACGCGCCATCTGCACGATGGCGGCGATGGTGCCGGCGTTGTGGCTCGCGAACTGCGGGTAGATGACGTCGGCATGCTGGATCAGCGCGCGGGCGCAGGCGAGATACGAGACGTCGGTGTGCTGCTTGTGCGTGAACACCGGGTAGTGGGCCAGGCCCAGCTCCTGGGCGCGCTTGATCTCGCCGTCCCAGTAGGCGCCCTTCACGAGCCGCACCATGAAGCGCAGGCCATGCTTGCGCGCAATCGCCGCCACTTCGTCGACGACGGCCAGCGCCCGCGTCTGATAGGCCTGCACCGCGAGGCCGAAGCCGCGCCATTGCGGGTAGTGTGCCGCGATGCCGGCGGCCAGCGTGTCGAGCACGTCGAGCGACAGCTCCAGGCGGTCGACCTCTTCGGCGTCGATGGTCAGGTTGATGTTGGCGTCAGCGGCCAGCTCGATGAGCTGCCACACGCGCGGCAGCAGCTCGGCGAACACGCGCTCGCGCTGCAGCACCTCGTAGCGGCTGAAGAGCGCGCTGAGCTTGATGGAGATGCCGTCGGAGCCTTCGGGGCTCTCGGCGCGGCGGCCAGCGGCGATCGCCTTGATGGCACCGACGTAGGCCGCCTGGTAGCGGCGCGCGTCGTCCTCGGTGCGGGCGCCTTCGCCGAGCATGTCGTAGCTGAAGCGGAGCTGCTTTTGCGCCTTGCGGGCGTCGTCGGCCTCGCTCATCGCTTCGCCGATGTTGCGGCCGAGCACGAACTGGCGGCCCAGCAGCTGGATGGCGCGCACCGTGGCGGCCACCACCGTCTGCGCGCCCAGGCGCTTGAACAGGCCGCCTTCGTCCTCGGCGCCCGGCAGGAAGCGCTTGGACATCGAGATGGCCGAGGCCGACAGCGCGGCCAGCATCTTGTGCGGGCTGCCCTCGCTGGCGCCGTCGAAGTCGGCGCGGCCGAGCTGGTCGGCGGTGAGGGCGATGGCGGTGGGCGCATCCGGCACGCGCAGCAGGGCCTCGGCCAGGCGCATCAGGGCCAGACCCTCGGCGCTGGTGATCGGGTACTCGCGCAGCAGCGATTCCATCGCCCAGAACGGGGCCGGATTGCGGCGCACCTGCTCCACCCAGGGCGCGGCCATGTCGATCACCTGCGACCACTCCAGCGCACCGCCGACGCGGTCGGCCAGGGCGCGCACCACCCCCGCTTCCTCGCGGTAGGGGTCAGGCAGGCGGTTCTGTTCGGGCGGGGCGACGAAAGACGTGGGCATGGGTGGCTCCTGGTGAGGATTCGCACTCTATCGACGACCAGAGTGGATTAAATTCCAAGCATTGAACATTTCGCCGAAGGAAATCCAAATGATCGACGGCCTGGACAAGATCGACGAGCGCATCCTGCGGGTGCTGCAGGCGGATGGCCGCATCTCCAACCTGAAGCTGGCCGAGACCGTACACCTGTCGCCCACGGCCGTGCTGGAGCGGGTCAAAAGGCTGACGCGCGAGGGCTACATCCTCGGCTACGAGGCGCGGCTGAACCCGGCCAAGCTGGGTGCGGCGATGCTGGTCTTCATCGAGGTGCACCTGGACCGCACGGTGCAGGACGTGATGGACACCTTCAAGGCCGCCGTGCAGGCACGCCCCGAGATCCTGGAGTGCCATCTCGTGGCCGGCGGCTTCGACTACCTCCTCAAGACCCGCGTGCGCGACATGGGCGCCTACCGCGAGTTCATCGGCAGCGTCATCTGGAGCCTGCCCGGCGTGCGCGAGACGCGCACCTATGCGGTGATGGAGGAGGTGAAGTCGACGAATGCGCTGCCGATCTGAGGGGGACGGCGACGGCGATTCGGGTTACTCGAATTCCAGTGCCGGGGATGGCTGAATTAGGCTGGGAGCGGAAGTTCACCAGCGTCCGCTTTGCGGCAAGCTGGCATCATGAGCACTCCCTGGCGGCAGCGAAGCCTAGACGAGCGGGAGAAGCTGGAGGCTATGGTGAGCGCGCATGAGGACTAACAGGTCGTTCGACACGGGCACGTACCGGCAGTGCGCCGCAAGCCATGTGGACAAGCCTACGCCGTGCCGCGCACTGCCGGCGAGCGCCGCTCAACTCCAACCTTAGGCGGCACAAGAGTTATGCCCTCCTTATCAGGCAAGCATGTTCACCAAGCAACCGGACGCGGAGCGCTTTACGAAGCGACGTACTCGTACGGACCTATCGGCGTAACTTATCGTGCAACCATTCGAATCGATGGATGCCATCCCAGCCGAGTCGGCGGTGTCATCGCTTGGGGAACAAAAGCGTTGTTTGCCAGGCGCACCATTGAGGCGTCGCTTCGAGAGGATGTTCAATTCATCGATCTGGATAAGGTGCTGCTTCCCGGCGATGAATCGCACGATGACTCCTAACCGTTCTTTGCGGCCAACCTGCGCCAGCTGCGCTGGCTGTTCTGCTGAATTCAAACGTTGGACCGCATGACAAAACGGCCTCTCCACTTTCACGTCACCGCGATGCCTCCTGGTGAAGCGCCTGAGTGGGTGCGCAGCAAGTGGGTCGGGCTGTCGCTACCGTTGGCACAGCGAGGCGCCAATGCACAGGTGCTGCCAACATTTGGTGTCCTCTCTGGGGCCCCGCGGCTTACTTTCGTGCCTTCTCGGATGGGTAACCGGCAAGCATGTACGCGAGTCCGGTTACTTGATCGAGTCGCGCGAGGCAATTCGGATTCTTGAAGCGGTTCATCCCGACGCGGGCGCTTGGTGGAGGGAGAACACTCCCCATTTGCTTCGGCCCCGCCGCTACTTTGTCTTTCAGCAGGGGGCAGGTCATGTCGGTGAATGACCGGCTGCATTCTCTCCACCCTATTGCTGCAGCCGACGGCTTCGCCGTCCGCTGAGCTTGCAAGTTGAACGACTCCTTCCGGGCGGCGAGTTCGGCAAATCGAAGGACAGCACCCGCTGCAGAGCAGCTGTTCACAAAAGCTCCACCAGCGCCGTTGTGAACGCAAGCCCGCTCCGACTCGACGATGGGCGCCCACGACCGCGCGGTCGGGGGGGGCTGCAGCTGGTGCTTCAAGGCAATGACTGATCTTGCCCCCGCATAACCGGACACGGTCTATGCGCTGGTTGACGCGCTCCCGGTCTGGGCGACGCGCTGTTGATGTTGCCTGAACTCTCT
>RXJW01000177.1 GCA_003963005.1 Burkholderiales bacterium | reverse complement strand
GCCTCCCCGCATGGAAGCGCGCCCAACCGGGTCAGGTGGGGAACCAAGCAGCCCTAAGCGTTGCAACCAGTGCCGGGGGTAAGGCTCGTCACCCTCCCCTCCTCCATCGCCTGCAGGCCACCGCCTTGCCAGGCGCTCACGTGGGCGTCGTTCGGAAGGCCATCACGGCCTGGTTGCGCAAGGTGCGCAGCAGCGCGAGGCTCTTCTCGTCCACCACGATGCCGCCGACCTTCGGATGGTCGGCATAGATCAGGCCCAGCGGCGCGCCCTTCACGATGAGCGGCAGCAGCAAGAGGCTTGGCGCACGCAGCTCCCCCTGCGCCCACGCAGGCAGGCGCGCGGCGATGTTGCCGGCACCGGCGTCGTGGATCAGCGTGTCGGCGCCCTTCAGGCACACGGCTGCCAGCAGGTCGGCGGGATGGCTGGCGAGGTCCACCCGCACCAGGGGCGCCAGGCGCTCGACCTCCGCGCCCACGCCGAGCCGGCCGGTCAGCGTCTGGCCCCGCGCATCCCGCAGGCAGAAGATGACCCGCCGCACGCCGAGTGCCCGGTAGACGGTCTCCAGCACCATGCGCAGCACCGCATTGAGCTGGCTGCCGTTGACCATCGCATCGGTGATCTCGTGGATGCCCGCGGCGAGCAGATCGCTCGGCGACACCTTGGCCGGGGCTCCCGGCGCATCCGGGCGCTCCAACACCTGGGTGGGCACGAGTTCATGCGCCGTCAGCGTGTCTTCCACCGAGGGCTCCACGGGCGCGAGCAACCGCTGCGCGCGCGATTCCCGCGGGAAGTGCAGGCCCAGCGCCTCGCTCATCTCGCCGAGGTGGCGCCGGGCCGTGTCGGCCGCCTGCTCGAAGATCTCAGCACTCAGCCCCAGCGCCCGTGCATGCCGCTGCGCGAGCGCCCGCAGCTTGGCGTGGGCCTGCTCCGGCGGGGTCTGCAGGATGAGGTCGGCCATGTCGTTGCCGGCGCGCGCCAGCCAGCGCTGCCGCTCGGCGCTGTCCTCGATGAGCTTGGCCGGCGGCTCGCCACCGGGGCGGCGCATGGCGCGCTGCAGGCTGTCGGGCAGACCCCACTGGCGCGCGACGCCGAGGCCCAGGGCCTCGTAGCTCATGCCGAGCACCTGCGTGGAGGCCACCGCCTCGGACAGCGGCGGCTGGCTGCCTTCCAGCGGCGTGACGAGCCGGCGGACCGCGTCCGCCTCTTCGGGGAAATAGAACTCGGTGAGCGTGCGCCCCAGGTGGTGCAGCATGGCCCCGAGGAAGGCTTCCTCCGCCTCACGCGAGTTCGGGCACAACTCACGGGCCAGCGATGCCGCCATCAATGAGCGCAGGAAGTCCTCACGCAGCCGTTGGGCATGCGCCTTGTTCTCCATGCGCTCCAGCAACACGAGGCTCAGGGCCAGGTTGCGGATGCCGGCGAAGCCGATCAGCGCCACGGCCCGGGACACCGTGCTGATGCCCGCGCCCCCGGTGTGCCGGAAGCTGGCCGTGTTGACCAGTCGCAGCAGCTTCTGCGTGAGCGCCACATCCTTGAGGATCTCGTTGGACAGGCTGCCCAGGCTCTCGTTCTCGGACTGCGTGAGCCGCTGGATGCGCTGCACCGCGTCGGACAGCGCGGGGAAGTCGCTGCGGTGGCGCATGCGGCGCAGCAGGAAGTCCAGCACCGGCGCCTCCTGCTGGGCCTCGGCGTCGGGCTCGGCCACCGGGTGGAGCCAGGCGGTGAGGGCATCGCGCATGGCACCCGCGCTCGGCCAGCGCTGCGCCGGGTCGCGGGCCAGACCGCGCTGGACGATGGCGCGCAGCGTGTCGTCGACATCGCTGGCCAGGCCCGAGGGCAGCACGATGTCCGTGGACTGCACGCGCTGGATCGTGCGCCACGGATCCGGGTCGTGGTTGAGACGCTGGCCACAGAGCATCTCGCCCAGCATCAAGGCCGCTGCAAACACGTCCATCTGCGGATGCGGCGGCGCACCACGCGCCGCCTCCGGCGAGATGTAGCCGGGGGTGCCGACGATGCGCGACGGGTGGTTGGCGTCGGGCGACACGCGCACCGCGATACCGAAGTCCATGACGCGCGGCCGGCCCTTGGCATCGAGCAGGATGTTGCTGGGTTTCAGGTCCCGGTGCACGAGGCCGGCGGCATGCGCGGCGGTGAGTCCGTCCAGCACGCCGAGCATCAGCGTCACGGCCTCAGCCGCCGTGGGCAGCGGCCCATGCCGCAGGCGCTGGCTGAGCGTGCCGCCGGACACGTACTCGAAGACCATGTAGGGCCGCCCCCCCTGTGTGTCGGCCTCGAAGACCGGCACGATGTTCGGGTGCGTCAGCCGACTGACCGCCCGGGCTTCGTGCAGCCATTCGTCCACCGCTCCGGTCTCGTTGCCCTGGGGCTTGAGCAGCTTGACGGCGACTTCGCGGTCCAGCAGCGGGTCGTGCGCGAGCCAGACCGTGGCCTGGGCCCCCTCCCCGAGGCGCTGCAGCAACCGGAAGCGGCCGAGCTGGGGAGGCAGGTCGTCGGCCATGCGGAGCTCGTCAGGAACCGCTGCGCTGGGTCAGCCGCTCGCGCAGCGGCGAGGGCGTGGGCGCCGCCGCGGCGGGGTCTGCGGCGCGTGATGCCGCTGGCGTCGGCCGCTGGGCGCCCGGGTTCAGCGCCTCCATGACCTCGCGCAGCCCGACGCCGAGCGCCTTGGCATAGCGCCGCGTGGCGACTTCCACGCCCAGGCGTCGACGCGACTCGGGCAGACCGAGCGCATCGACCAGCTCATTGGCAAAGCTGCAGGTCAAGCGGATCGTGTCGGCATCGGTGCGCGCCGGATGCACCGGAGCGTCCAGCGGATGGCGGCGGACCATGTGCACCAGTTCGTCCCCCAGCCCCCAGTGGCGGGCCACGGCCGCGCCCAGGGCCTCCAGGTCGCAACCGAGCACGGCATAGGCCGCGGCCTGCTCGCCCATCGCGGTCGGGTTGGGCTGGTCCTCGGTGGGCTCGGGCGGCACCATCAGCTGGCGGATCTGTTGCGCGTCATCCGGGAAGTGGTACTGCAGCAGCAGGCGCCCGAGGTTCTGCATGACGGTCACGAGTTGCACCACCTCGCCGTCGTAGCCGGCCGGGCGCAGCGCCTGGGCGACCTGGGCAGCCTTGGTCACACGGGCCATCAGCTGGCGCAGCAGCTCGGCGGCCACCGGCGGCAGCGGACCGGGCCAGGGCTTGAGGCCGTTGGCGGCGTACTGCAGGCCGTCCAGGCCCAGCATCTGGATGGCGCGCTGCATGTTGAGCACGGTCTCGCCAGCATGGCCGGCCTGCTTCAGCGCGTTGTTCACGCGCTTGACCAGCTCCAGCGTCAGCGCCATGTCCTTCAGCACGAACTCCGACAGCGCGCTGGCATGCTGGCTCTCAAGCCCCGAGCCGGCCGTGAAGCGATGCAGGCCCGAGATGGTGGTCGGCAGGTGACCGACGCGCTGCAGTTTGTCCAGCAGCAGCACGATCGGGCCACCACTGTCGTAGGCTGCGGCCTGGCGCCAGCCGTCCAGCGCGCGCAGGAAGCTGCGGGCGAGGTGGTAGCGCTGGCGCAGCTGCCGGTCGGTCGCCCGGTTGCAGATGGCACGCAGCGGGTCGGGGATCGGGTGCGGTGTCTCCCAGCCCAGGCGCACCAGCTCGCGGCCGAGCGGCTGCATCTGCTGCACGACCGCCTGCAGGTCGTTCTCCTCCAGCACAGGCTTGCCGCTGAGGATGCGGTTGAGCATCAGCCCGACGCACAGCACGTCCTCCTCGGCCGATTCGCGCACCGCGCGGCGGCTGACGGTGTTGAAGTCGACGTTGGCGGGGAACACCTCCTGCGCCACTTCCAGACCGATCAGGCGCACCTTGTCCTGGGCGTCGATGACGAGGCTGGCCGTCTGGATGTCCCGGTGCGCATGGCCCGCTTCGTGGGCGAAGGCCAGGCCTTCCAGGAACTGGGCGATCCAGCCGGCGGCGTCGATCGGCAATGGCGCCTTCTGGCGGGCCAGGCGTTCCTCCAGCGTCTCGCCGAGCGCGCGCTCGTAGGCGACGTAGGGCCAGCCCTCCACCTCGCCGATCTCGAACACCGGCGCCACGTTCGGGTGCTGCACCCGCTCGCCGCCACGGGCCATGCGCAGCCAGTGCTCCAGCGCCGGCTTGCTGTTGGGCTTGTCGCGCGGCATGCACAGCACCAGCTCCTGGCCATGGCGCGGATCGTGCACGAGCCAGATCAGGCTGCGCACGCTCTTGGACAGAAGCGCGCGCAGCTCGAAGCGGCCGAAGCTCTTCAGGGGCGAAGCGGCAGGCGGGGTGTCGGACACGGCAGGGGCAGCGGCTGATGTAACAAAACCTAAAGCCGCATTGGACTCCAGGCTGACAGCGCTGGACGTGTCGCCAAGCTGAGAAATGCGACGGATTGCCACCCCAGCTTTGCGCCTCGGTGGCTTGTGTGCATCAGCTCACGATCTGTGCCCACACTTTGTCCAGCCGCTTCACGCTGACCGGCTGGGGCGTGCGCAGCTCCTGGGCGAAGAGACTGACCCGCAACTCTTCCAGCTGCCAGCGGAAGTCGTCCAGGCGGGCGTCCCGCGTGCCCTTCAATTCCGCCAGCCGGCGGCTGTAGCGCTGCTCCAGCGGCTTGACTTCGCTCATCAACTTGGTGTCACGGGCGGGGTCGGCGCGGAGCTTGTCCAGGCGCGTGGTGACGGCCTTCAGATAGCGCGGCAGGTGCTGCAGCTGCGACCAGGGCGTGTCCAGCCCGAAGCGCTTGGGCACCAGGCGCTGGAGCTGGGCGGCGATGTCGTCGCCGACCTCCTTGGGCGGGCGCGAATCCTTCAGCTTGCGGCTGGCGTTGGCCAGTTCCTGCAGCACGGCGTGCACCGCGCGGGCCACCTCCTGGGCGATCAGGTTGAGCCGGCTGCGGCCTTCGTCGATGCGCTTCCTGAAGCTCATCGCGTCGGTCGGCAAGGGGTCGGCCAGGAAGGCGCGGTCCAGCGCCACGCCGATGACCTGGTCACGCAGCTCGTCGGCCGTGCCCAGACCCATGTAGAGCACGGACATGCGTTGCAGGTCGGGGATGTTCTTCTCCAGGAACTTCAGCGGCTCCTTGAGCTGCAACGCGATCAGCCGGCGCAGGCCGGCGCGGTGCCTGGCCGCCGCCACCTCGGGCTCGTCGAACACCTCGATCTCGACGTGGGCGCCCTTGTCAATGAGGGCCGGGAAGCCGATCAGCGTCCGGCCCCCCTTGCGCACTTCCAGCAGCTCGGGCAGTTCGCCGAAGGTCCAGTCGGTGTAGGCCTGGGCGCTGTCGCGCGGGGCTTCCGGCTTCTTGACGACTTCCGCGCGCACGCCCTTGCCCGCCACCGGTGCGGGCGCGGGTGCCGGCTTGGCCTCCTGCGCGGCGGGCAGCTTCAGCGCCGCCAGCGCCTGGAAGGCCGACCGCGCCTGCCCGCCCAGCTCCGCCTTCAGCGCGGCGAGCTGGCGGCCCTGGCCAAGCTGGCGGCCGTGCTCGTCGACGATGCGGAAGTTCATGAACAGGTGGGCGGGCAGCTGCTCCAGCTTGAAGTCGTTGCGCTGCACGGCAAGCTGGGTGCGCTCCTTCACGGCCTTGAGCAGCACCTCCAGCAGGCTGCCCTGGCCGAAGGCGTGCAGCTCGATGAACTCGGCCACGAACTCCGGCAGCGGCGTCAGGCGCGCGCGGGGCTTCTGGTGGAGGCTCTTGAGGAGAGCCGTGACCTTCTGGCCCAGCATGCCGGGCACCAGCCATTCGGCACGCTCGTCACTGACCTGGTTCAGCGCAAAGATCGGCACGGTCACCGTCAGGCCGTCGCGGGCGTCGCCCGGCTGGTGCAGGTAGTTCGCGGCACAGTCGACGCCGCCGAGGCGGATCACCTTGGGGAAGGCCTCGCTCGTGACGCCCGCCGCCTCGTGGCGCATGAGCTCGTCCTGGCTGAGCTGCAGCAGCTTGTCATCCGCCTTGCTCGCCTCGCGCCACCACTTCAAGAGCGTCGCGCCCGAGAACACGTTCGCGGGCAATTTGTCGTAGTAGAAGGCGTAGATGAGCTCGTCGTCCACCAGCACGTCCTGCCGGCGCGACTTGTGCTCCAGCGCCTCCACCTTCGCGATCTGGCGGCGGTTGTGGCCGATGAAGGGCAGCTGGCGCACCAGCTCGTCCGGCAGGTCGTCGTTGACCAGGCCCTCGCGGATGAAGATCTCGCGGGCCGCCTTCGGGTCGACACGGCCGAAGTTCATCCGCTTGTTGCTGTACAGCACGATGCCGTAGAGCGTCGCCCGCTCCAGCGCCACCACCTCGGCGGCCTTCTTCTCCCAGTGCGGCTCCAGCAGCTGGGTCTTGATCAGGTGGCCGGCAATCGGCGGCAGCCACTGCGGCTCGATGTTGGCGAGACCCCGGCCGTACAGCCGCGAGGTGTCGACGAGTTCCGCGGCCACGATCCAGCGGCCGGGCTTCTTGCTGAGGTGCGCGCCGGGGTGGCGGTAGAACTTGATGCCGCGCGCGCCGAGGTACCAGTCCTCGTCGTCGCTCTTCTGTCCGATGTTGCCCAGCAGGCCGGCGAGCATCGACACATGGACCTGCTCGTAGGTGGCCGGGCTCTGGTTGAGCTTCCAGCCGTGCTCGGCGACGACGGTCTGCAGCTGGGAATGCACGTCGCGCCACTCGCGCACGCGGCGCGGGCTGACGAAGTTCTCGCGCAAAAGCGCTTCGTGCTTGCGGTGCGAGAGCTTGTGTTCGGTCCCGTGGCCGCCGCGGCTCTCGTCCAGCCACTTCCAGAGCTTCAGGTAGCCCATGAATTCCGACTTCTCATCGTCGAACTTCTTGTGCTTCTCGTCGGCCGCCTGGGCCTGCTCCTGCGGCCGGTCGCGCACGTCCTGGCCGGACAGCGCCGAGGCGATCACCAGCACCTCGGTCAGCGCCTGGCGCTGGCGGGCTTCAAGGATCATGCGGCCCACGCGCGGGTCCAGCGGCAGGCGGGCGAGCTCCTTGCCGAGCGGGGTCAGCTCGTTGGCATCGTCGGTCGCGCCCAGTTCGTTGAGCAGTTGGTAGCCGTCGGCGATTGCCTTCGGGCGCGGCGCCTCCAGGAACGGAAAGCGCTCCACGTCCCCCAGGTGCAGCGACTTCATGCGCAGGATGACGCCGGCCAGCGAGCTGCGCAGGATCTCGGGGTCGGTGAAGCGCGGGCGCTCGTTGAACTCCTTCTCGCTGTACAGCCGCACGCAGATGCCGTTGCTCACCCGGCCGCAACGGCCGGCGCGCTGGTTGGCGGCCGCCTGGCTGATGTTCTCGATGAGCAGCTGCTCGACCTTGTTGCGGTAGCTGTAGCGCTTGACGCGCGCCAGGCCCGGGTCGACGACGTAGCGGATGCCCGGCACGGTGAGCGAGGTTTCCGCCACATTGGTCGCCAGCACGATGCGCCGGGCGCCATGCGGCTCGAAGACCTTGTTCTGCTCAGCCTCCGACAGCCGCGAGAACAGCGGCAGGATCTCCACGCCCGGCGGGTGGTGCTTGCGCAACGCCTCCGCGGCCTCGCGGATCTCGCGCTCGCCGGGCAGGAAGACGAGCACATCGCCCGGCCCCTCGCGCCAGAGCTCGTCCACGGCGTCGCAGATCGCGTGGTTGAGGTCGTACTCGCGGCTTTCCTCGAAGGGGCGGTAGCGCTGCTCGACCGGGAACAGCCGCCCGGAGACCATCAGCACCGGCGCCGGCCCCTTCGAACTCTCGAAGTGCCGGGCGAACCGCTCCGCATCGATCGTGGCCGAGGTGACGACGATCTTCAGGTCCGGCCGGCGCGGCAGCAGCTCGCGCAGGTAGCCGAGCAGGAAGTCGATGTTCAGGCTGCGCTCATGGGCCTCGTCGATGATGAGCGTGTCGTAGGCCTTCAGCAGCGGGTCGCTCTGCGTCTCGGCCAGCAGGATGCCGTCGGTCATCAGCTTGACCGAGGCGTCGCGCGAGAGGCGGTCTTGGAAGCGGACCTTGTAGCCGACCACGTCGCCAAGAGGCGTCTTCAGCTCCTCGGCGATGCGTTTGGCGACGCTGCTGGCGGCGATGCGGCGGGGCTGGGTGTGGCCGATCAGGCCACCGCCGTTGACGCGGCCGCGGCCCATCGCCAGCGCGATCTTGGGCAACTGCGTCGTCTTGCCGGAGCCGGTCTCGCCACAGACGATGACGACCTGGTGCTGGCTGAGCGCCTGCATGATCTCGTCGCGTCGCGCGGAGACCGGCAGGCTTTCGGGGAAGGAAATGGAAAGAGCCGGTGCAGGCGACCGGCTCTCGGCTTTTTGGGAACTCATTGCGCGCCCATTGTCCCGCAGGCCCGAGAATCACGCGCCATGAGCGGTCTCGTCTTCCCCCACACCTTCGTGCCCTGGTTCCGGTCGGTGGCGCCCTACATCCACGCCTACCGGGGCGAGACCTTCGTCGTCGGCATGCCGGGCGAACTGGTGGCAGCGGGCAAGCTCAACGCCTTCGTGCAGGACCTGGCCATCCTGCACGCCATGGGCATCAAGATCGTGCTGGTGCACGGCTTTCGCCCCCAGGTCAACGAGCAGTTGGCCGCCAAGGGCCAGACGCCGCGCTACAGCCACGGCCGGCGCATCACCGACGCCGTCGCGCTGGATTGCGCCCAGGAGGCGGCCGGGCAACTGCGTTTCGAGATCGAGGCCGCGTTCAGCCAGGGCCTGCCGAACACGCCGATGGCCAATGCCACCGTGCGCGTGGTGTCAGGCAATTTCCTGACCGCCCGGCCGGTCGGCATCGTGGACGGTGTCGATTTCCAGCACTCGGGCCTGGTCCGCAAGGTGGACGGCGCTGCGATCCAGCGCGCCATCGACATCGGCGCCATCGTGCTGCTGTCGCCGTTCGGCTTCTCACCCACCGGTGAGGCCTTCAACCTGTCGATGGAAGACGTCGCCACGTCCACCGCCATCGCGCTGCAGGCCGACAAGCTGCTGTTCGTCTGCGAAGTGCCCGGCGTGCCCGAGGACCCGAGCGACCCCGAGAGCCCCATCGACACCGAACTGGCCCTGGCCGACGCCGACCGCATGCTGGCTCATGCCAACCCGACGCCCGAGCCCACCGACGTCACCTTCTACTTGCGCCACTGCGCCGAAGCCTGCCGCGCCGGCGTGGAGCGCTCGCACATCATCCCGTTCTCGGTCGACGGCGCGTTGCTGCAGGAGGTGTACACCCACGACGGCATCGGCACGATGGTGGTCGATGAAAAGCTGGAGAGCCTGCGCGAGGCCAGCGCGGATGACGTCGCCGGCATCATCCAGCTCATCGAGCCCTTCGAACGCGACGGCACGCTGGTCAAGCGCAGCCGCACGGAGATCGAACGCGACGCCGAGCTCTACACGGTCATCGAGCACGACGGCGTCATCTTCGGCTGCGCCGCGCTGTACCCGTACGTGGAAGCCCGCACCGCCGAAATGGCGGCGCTCACCGTCTCCGCCGAAGTGCAGGGTCAGGGGGACGGCGACCGCCTGCTCAAGCGCATCGAACAGCGCGCCAAGGCCATGGGGCTGGACAGCATCTTCGTGCTGACCACGCGCACGATGCACTGGTTCATCAAACGCGGTTTCCAGCAGGTCGACCCGGAATGGCTGCCGGAAGAGCGCAAGCGCAAATACAACTGGGATCGGCGCTCGCTCGTGCTCGTCAAGAAATTCAACTAAGCCCCGATCCCATCGCCGATACAGCGGCCACGCTAAAGTGCCGCGCCTTATCTTTTCTCAGCGCCCAGGAGTCCGCCATGCCCCGTACCGTTCAATGCGCCTATCTCAAGAAGGAAGCCGAAGGGCTGGACTTCCCGCCTTATCCCGTCCACACCGAACTGGGCAAGAAAGTCTGGGAAAACGTCAGCAAGGAAGCCTGGGCGGCCTGGATGAAGCACCAGACGATGCTCGTCAATGAAAACCGCCTGAACCTCGCCGATCTGCGCGCCCGTCAATACCTGATGCGGCAGGCCGACCAGTTTTTCTTCGGCGCGGGCGCAGAAACCGTGGCCGGCTACGTGCCCCCGGCGAACTGATTCCCACTGACGCCGACCTCGTTGCATGACATCGGTCACAGGGGAATCGCAAACCCCAGGTCTTGTTTCAATAACCGTCTCGTCCGACCAACGAAAAACTCTTGCCTGATTTCGACCGCCGCGATTTAATTCGTGCCACGGAGATATTTGCCACCCGATCTCGGGTGCGCCGTCTCCGAGACTCGATGCCCGCCATCGCGCGTCTCACCGCTCAAATCGCAAGAGGAATAGCATGTCGAATCTCAAGGAACTCCTGGCCCAGCGCGCCGCGCTGGACGAGCAGATCAGCCAAACCAAGGAGCGCGAGCGCGCCGAGGCGGTGGCCAAGGTCAAATCCCTGATGAGCGAATATGGCCTGACGGTGGCCGACCTGAGCATGCGCACCCCCAAGGTGGCCAAGGTCTCCAAAGTGGCGGCCAAATACCGCAACCAAGCCACGGGCGAAACCTGGAGCGGCCGTGGTCTGCAACCCAAATGGCTCAAGGCCGCGATTGCCGGCGGCGCCAAGCTGACCGATTTCGCGGTCTGAACCTGCCGAAGCGGCACGAAACCGCTCCCGACGCGCATCCGCTCACGCCGGCACCCACGCCGTCTGCCCGCGCGGTCATACCAGGGCCATCTACGGGATGGCCCTTTTCTTTGGTGCAGGCATCGCGCCTAAACTGCGCCATGCTTTGTCCATCGATGTCCGGTTTTGCAATCTGCGGGTTTTCCCGGCAATTTGCGCCGCGCATTGACCCACGTTCCGACTGCCGCCCGCCCTGCGGACTCGCCTGAGCATGGATCTGCACTCCGGCACGCCCGATGCCAGCGCCCATGACGCCACGGCCGATCTGAGCATTCACACGCGCCCGGCCACCACGCTACCGCCGGGCCCCCGCCGCATCCACACCCGCCGCGGCTGGCGCCGTTTGCGGCGCGTCGGCCTGGCCGCCCTGGCGGGCCTCGGCGGCGGTCTGCTGACCGCCTGGGCGCTGGCCGCTGACAGCCTGCCTGCGTTCTTGCGCCTGCCGCAGCCCGCCGGCGCGATGCCGGCAGTCGACTTCTTCATCCCGATGGTGCTGGCCGGCCTCGGGCTGCTGACGCTGTGGCGGCTGAGCGCCTGGGTGCTGCCCCTGGTCATGGCCGGCGTGCTGCTCGCCGGCGGCCTGCCACTGCTGTTCGGCGCCGGCCCTGCCGCCGGAGCCAGCCTGGACCTGCTCACGACGCCCGCGCTGCTCGGTGCCCTCGCGCTGCCGGTGCTGTCACTCGCACTGAACCGGACCTGGCTGCGACGTCTGCAGCTCACCGGCCGCCTCACCGGGTGGCGAGAAGTCGGCCTGTTCGGCTTGCTCTCCGGCATCGCTGCCCCGGCCCTTCTGACCCTGGTGGTGCTGCCGGCCCTGCTGCTGAGCGGGCAGTCGCTTGCCAGCGCCGGCATGGGCGCGCTCGAGTTGGCTGCCGCCTGGTCGTTCGCCCTGGTCAGCACCGGCACCGCGCTGCAGGCGAGCGCACAGCGGCCCCGCCGCGGCAGCCGCCGGCTGGCCCATGGGCTGGCCCTGGCCGCCATCGCGGCGCAAGTCGGCCTGGATTGGGTGCCGCAGGCGGGTGCCTTCCTGCTGCTGCCGCATCTGCTGCTTTGCCTGCACGCCCTGCAGGCCGCGCCGCGCGTGAATGCGGCGCTGGGGGCGGCGCTGCTGGGGCTGTGGGCGCTCGCCGCACCGGCCACCGTCACGGGCTACCTGCTCGGCGGGCTGCTGGCCGGCCTGCCCCTGCTCATCGTCGGCCTGAGCCAGCAGCATTTCCGCGACCGCGACGCCTGGCGCAGCGCGCTGGATGCGCAGGGTCTGGCGCTGGCCGAATGGCGGCTGCCGGAAGGCCGCCGCCATGCATCGGCCCGCTGGATCGCGCTGACCACGCCACCTGATGGTTCCTCCACGGGTTCGGCACCGCTGGACTGGCTGCGTCTGGTTCACCCACGGGACCGGGACGGTGCCCGTCGCCTGCTGCGTGAATTGCTGGCCGACCCGCAGCGCCGCCACGTCGCGCTGTCGCTGCGCATCGCGGCCGACGGCGGTGACTGGCGCTGGCATGAGCTGCAGGCCCACGTGCCGCTGCGCGATCGTCAGGGTCGCGCCCGCGGATTGATCGCCACGCTGGCCGACATCAGCTGGCGTCGCACCGCCGAAGACCGGGAGCGCATGTCGGCTACGCTCTTTCAGCAGGCCAGCGAGGGCCTGGCCGTGGTGGATGCCCATTGGCGGGTCGTCGAGGTGAACCCGGCCTACTGCGAGATCCTGCACGCCCCGCGTGAGGCGCTGGTCGGCCGCACGGCCACGCCGCTGAGCCTGACCAACCTGCAGCGCTCCGGCCACCAGGCGTCCGACGTGCTGGCCGATCTGGCCGAAGGCAAGGTGTGGTCCGGCCAGATCCAGGCGGAGCTCGAAGATGGCGGACAGCACGTGTTTGCCGCCAAGCTCAGCCCGGTGCCGGAGCCCGACGCGGTCACGCCGCGCTGGCGCGTGCTGAGCCTGACCGACCTGGGCGAAACGATCCGCCAGCAGGACCTGCTGCGCCGCCGCCTGCGCTACGACCTCGCCACCGGCCTGCCCAACCGCGACGAATTCATGCGCCTGTTGCAACACTCGATGGCAGCGGCCAACCGGGACGGCTTCAAGCTGGTCATTGCCGTCATCGACCTGGATGATTTCGGCCGCCTCAACGCCGAGCAGGGTCAGCTGGTGGCGGATGAGGTGCTGCAGCAGCTCAGCACGCGGCTGCAGTCGACGCTGCGGCGCTCCCGCAGCGACGAGCCCGACACCGCCGACCAGCTCGCCCGCCTGCACGGCGACGAGTTCGCCGTGCTGATGCGCGCCCAGACGCCCGAGGAGGCCCAGCGGGGCGTCGAGCGCCTGCTGACCGTGCTGAGCACGCCGGTGTCGGTGCGCGAGAACCGGCTCGGTGACGGTCTGGCCGTCGAGATCGGTGCCAGCCTCGGGGCCACGCTCTACCCGCAGGACGACGCCGACCCGGAAACCCTGCTGCGCCACGCTGGCCATGCCCTGTACCGCGCCAAGCGCGCCGGCCGCGGCGTCATCCAGTTCCACGACCCGACGCTCGACCAACGCGACGAGGCCGGACTGATCGCACTGGCCCGCCTGCAGCAAGCGCTGGACAAGGACGAACTCTTGCTGCACTACCAGCCGCAGATCGACCTGCGCACCGGTCAGGTCATGGGCGTGGAGGCGCTGCTGCGCTGGCAGCACCCCGAGCGCGGCCTGCTGGCGCCGGCTCACTTCCTGCCCCAGATCGCCGCCACGGGCCTCGCGGTGCAGATCGGCGACTGGGTCATCGAGAAGGCACTGGCCCAGGCCTCGCTCTGGCTGGCCGCGGGCCTGAACGGCGGCAAGGGGCTGCCGATCAGCGTCAACGTCGGCGTGCGCCAGCTCAGCCGTCACGACTTCCCGCAGCGCTTGCAGGAACTCATCCAGCGCCAGCCGCCGGAGGTGGCCCACCTGCTGCACCTCGACGTGCTGGAGGCCGACGCCCTGGCCGAAACGGCCGCAGCGCAGGCGCTCATCCAGCGTTGCCTGAGCCTGGGCATCGGCATCGCGCTGGATGACTTTGGCGCCGGCTACTCGCGCCTGAACTCGCTCAAGCGCCTGCCGGTGGACACGCTCAAGCTGGACCGCAGCTACGTGCAAGGCATGCTGGGCGACGCCCAGGACCTGTCGCTGGTGGAAAGCGTCATCGTGCTGGCCCGCAACATCGGCTGCTCGGTGCTGGCCAAGGGCGTGGAAAGCCGGGCCCACGCGCGCGAGCTGCTGCGCCTGGGCTGCCGCCTCGGCCAGGGCAACGGCATCGCTGCGGCCATGCCGCCCAAGACCCTGCCGGAGTGGATCGACAGCTTCGGCACGAGCGACTGGGTCACCAAGCTGCGGGCGCCGGCCGCGCCGTCTCTTTAAACTCCCGGGGTGATCCCCCAAGGCTTCATCCAGGACCTGCTGGCCCGCGTCGACATCGTCGAGGTGGTCGGGCGGCATGTCGACCTCAAGAAGGCCGGCGCCAACCACAAGGGCCTGTGCCCCTTCCACGGGGAGAAGTCACCCAGCTTCAACGTCAATGCCGTCCGCCAGACCTACCATTGCTTCGGCTGTGGTGTGCACGGCAATGCCATCGGCTTCCTGATGGAGCACACCGGCGCGAACTTCGTCGAGGCGGTCGAAGACCTCGCGCAACAGGTCGGGATGGTGGTGCCCCAGGACGAGCGCAGCCCCGAGCAGCGCGAGCGGGCCAAGGCCGAGAAGCAGAAGCAGCAGAGCCTCACGGACGTGCTGGCCCGGGCGGCCGGCTACTACAAGGCGCAACTGCGCCTGTCGGAGCGCGCCATCAAGTACCTGAAGGGCCGCGGGCTGACCGGCGAGATCGCGGCCCGCTTCGGCCTGGGCTATGCCCCGGAAGGCTGGCGGTCACTCGCCAGCGGCTTCCCGAGCTACGACGACCCGCAGCTCGTGGAAAGCGGCCTCGTGATCACCCCCGAGGCTGAGCCCGGTCAGGACGCCAAGCGCTACGACCGCTTCCGCGACCGGATCATGTTCCCGATCCGCAACGTGCAGGGCGAGGTCATCGGCTTCGGTGGCCGCGTGCTGGACAAGGGCGAGCCCAAGTACCTGAACTCGCCGGAGACGCCGGTCTTCGTGAAGGGTCGCGAGCTGTACGGCCTGTTCGAGGGCCGCCAGGCGATCCGCCAGCGCGGCCATGTGCTGGTCGTGGAGGGCTACATGGACGTGGTCGCCCTGGCCCAGCACGGCATCGGCAATGCGGTGGCCACGCTCGGCACGGCCTGCACGGCCGACCATGTCCACAAACTCTTCCGGCACACCGAATCCGTCGTGTTCAGCTTCGACGGCGACGCGGCCGGCCGACGCGCGGCCAGCCGGGCGCTGGAAGCGGCCCTGCCCCACGCGACCGAGACGCGCACCGTCAAGTTCCTGTTCCTGCCCCCGGAGCACGATCCCGATTCCTACGTGCGGGAGCTGGGTGCGGAGGCCTTCGAGCGCTGCATCGAGACGGCGGTGCCGCTGTCGCGCCAGCTCGTGGCCGTGGCCGGTGAAGGCTGCGACCTCGGCACGCCCGAGGGCCGCGCCCGGATGCTCAAGCAGGCACGGCCACTGTGGGCCCTGCTGCCGGACAGCCTGCTGCGCCGGCAATTGCTCGGCGAACTGGCCCGCCAGGGTCAGATGCCCGAGGCCGAATTGCAGGCGCACTGGCTGGGCGAGGCGGCCCGAGGCACGTCGACGACCAGCGCGGAGGGCGGTGCGCCTGGCCCCGACGCCCCGCCCTGGCAGGGCCAGGGAAAGCGGGAATGGAAGCCCAAGGGCGAGTGGCGGGGCAAAGGCGACTGGAAACCGCGCCGCGACAGCGAGCCTCGGCCGGCAGGCCCCCGCGTCACACCCGCC
Source organism: Burkholderiales bacterium (assembly GCA_003963005.1). Taxonomy (GTDB): domain Bacteria; phylum Pseudomonadota; class Gammaproteobacteria; order Burkholderiales; family Burkholderiaceae_C; genus Pelomonas. The sequence continues at coordinate 1,216 of RXJW01000177.1, read as the reverse complement.
ACAGCGGCCGACCACGCAACCCGCCTGCTGCTGCAGCACAGCGCACTCTGGGAGCAACTGCCCGAGGAAGACCGGCAGTTGCTGCACGACCTGCCGGGCAGCCACGGCGAACTGGTCCATTGGCTGGAACGTCACCTCACCCACCACGGCGCCAGCTCCTGGGCGGCCGTCGAAGCCGGGCTCGCCGCCGACGGCCTGGGCGATGCCACCGCCCGACTGGTGCGCAGCGTGCAGGAACTGGGCATTGAGGAATCTGACCCCGCGGGCGATCTGGCGCGCGCCGTCGCAGCCTTGCGTGCCAGCCGCCCCGCCGCCCTGCCGGCAGGCGGCGGCGCCACGGACGAGGAACGCCGCCTGGCGCTGGAGGCCCTGGCCCGCCTGCGCGAGCGCCACGGCGTGCAAACCTAGGGTTTCCCTGTCACGTTTTTGCAATCCGGCGCTTGATCGCTGATAATCTCGTGTTTTCCGCGCGCGTCAACAAGAGTGACGGCAGAGACATGCCGGACCCGGCCACCCAGCAGACACTGGGCAACCCGATCAGGGTTTTGAAGGCCAAAACCATCCGCCAGCTCTGCATACCAAACGATCACGCCAGCTTGTTCGCGCCACGCCAGGGTCCCTGGGTCAGCTGACCGATACCGTGGCGACGAAAGCCACCGCCCCCATGCCCCGCCGGCTTGACGCCGAGCCCGGGCAGGCCGCGGTGGCTGCTGCATTTCTGAATTGACCGCGCAAACCCGAAGGACCTGCATGACCGCCAAGAAGACCGCGCCCAAGGCCAGCCCCGCTCCCGCCGAAGAGCCCAAGAAGAAGACGGCCGCCAAGGCCGCTGCCGAAGCACCCGCGAAGGTCGCAGCGAAGGCCGCCGCCAAGCCGGCCGCCAAGGCGACCAAGGCCACTGCGGCGGCCGTCGAGGAAGACAAGCCCAAGCGCGGTCGCAAGCCCAAGGCGGAGACCACCTCCAAGAAGGCCGCGGCCAAGAAGGAAGCCGACGACGAAGAAGACTTCTCCGACATCGACGCCGAACTCGAAGGCGAGGAGCCCGAAACCGAGGAAGCTGCCGCCGTCGAGGAAGAGACCGTCAAGGCCAAGCCGCTGCGCATGAAGGTCAGCCGCGCGAAGGAGCGCGCGCTGATGCGCGAGTTCGGCCTGGAAGAGACCGCCCTGACCGAAGAGGAAGCCGTCAAGCGCCGCACGGAGCTGAAGACCCTCATCA
>RXJW01000026.1 GCA_003963005.1 Burkholderiales bacterium | reverse complement strand
CATCCACGTCCAGCGACGCGATGCGCTTGCTGACCACGGCCACGGCCTTGATGAAGCCGCGGTTGCTGCTCACCTTGACCCAGTCGCCGTTGGCGACGCCCTTCTCCTTCGCGAGCTCCTCGCCGATCTCGACGAACTGCTGCGGCTGCACGACAGCCGACGTGCGCACGTTCTTCGTCCAGTAGTGGAAGTGCTCGGTCAGCCGGTAGCTTGTGGCCACGTAGGGGAAGTCCTTGGGCGTGCCGAAGGCCTCCATGTCACCCTTGAACACCCGGGCGGCCGGATTGCTCTTGGCCTTGGGGTTGTTCGGGTGCATGGGATTGGCCGCCAACGGCGTCTCGAAGGGCTCGTAGTGCTCGGGCAACGGGCCCTCGGCCATGCCGGTGGGCGCGAACAGCCGCGCCACGCCTTCGGCGGTCATGATGAACGGCCGCACGGCGTCGGCGTCCGTCGGGTTGGCGTCCGGGCGAATGTCGGGCACGTCCGATCCGCCCCACTTCTCGCCGTTCCAGGCCACCAGGCGCCGCTTGGCGTTCCAGGGCTTGCCGTTCGGGTCGCACGAGGCCGCGTTGTAGAGGACGCGGCGGTTGGCGGGCCAGGCCCAGGCCCAGTTCAGCGTCTGGCCAATGCCGTACGGGTCGCTGTTGTCGCGGCGGGCCATCTGGTTGCCGGCCTGTGTCCAGGCGCCGGCATAGATCCAGCAGCCGCTGGAGGTGGAGCCGTCGTCGCGCAGCTGGCCGAAGCCGGCGATCTGCTCGCCGGCCTTCACCAGCACCTTGGTCGGGTCCTTCGGGTCCGTCACGTCGGCGAGGGCCTTGCCGTTGTACTCCTTGGCGATCTCTTCGGCCGAGGGGTTCGTCGGCTGCGCGTAATTCCACGTGAGGTTCAGGATGGGGTCGGGGAAGGCGCCGCCTTCCTTCACGTAGGCCGCCTTCATCCGCGTGAAGATCTCGGCAATGATCTCCGGATCACCCTTGGCTTCGCCCGGGGGCTCGGCGCCCTTCCAGTGCCACTGCAGCCAGCGGCCGGAATTGGTGAGCGACCCATCCTCTTCCGCGAAGCAGGTGCTCGGGAAGCGGAAGACCGTGGTCTGGATCTCCTCGCTCTTCACGTCGTGGTGCTCACCGTGGTTCTTCCAGAACTCGGCGGTCTCGGTGATGAGCGGATCGATGATGACCAGGTACTTGAGCTTGGACAGACCGGCGACGATCTTCTTCTTGTTGGGGAAGGAGCCCACCGGGTTGAAGCCCTGGCAGATGTAGCCATTGAGCTTGCCCTGGTTCATCAGCTCGAAGGCCTGCAGCACGTCATAGGCCTTGTCCCACTTCGGCAGGTAGTGGAAAGCCCATTCGTTCTCGGCTGTGGCCGCCTTGCCCCACCAGGCCTTCTGGTGGCTCACGAAGAACTTCGGGTAGTTCTGCCAGAAGCTCATCTGGTTGGGCCGCAAGGGCTTCACCGCGCGAGGCTTGTAGTAGGTCTCCAGGTCCTGCTCGGTCTCGCGGGGCAGGCTCATGTAGCCCGTCATCGAGGTGGACAGCAGGCCTAGGTCCGTCAGACCCTGGATGTTGGAGTGGCCCCGCAGCGCGTTCATGCCGCCGCCGGGCAGGCCGATGTTGCCCAGCAGCAGTTGCATGATGGCCGCGGTGCGGATCATCTGCGAACCCTGGCTGTGCTGCGTCCAGCCGAGCGCGTACATGATGGTCATGACGCGGTTGGGCTTGGACGTCTCGGCGATCATCTCGCACACCTTCAGGAACTTGTCCTTGGGCGTGCCGGTGATCTTGCTGACCTGCTCGGGCGTGTAGCGGGCGTAATGCGCCTTCATCACGTTGAGCACGCAGCGCGGATGCTCCAGCGTCGGGTCGACCTTGGCGAAGCCCTTGTCGTCGAGCTCGTAGCCCCAGCTCTTGGTGTCGTAGCGGCGCTTGGCCTCGTCGTAGCCGCTGAACAAGCCAGCGTCGAACTTGTAGTCCGGGCCGACGATGAAGCTGGCGTTGGTGTAGGCCTTGACGTACTCGTGCTGGATCTTGTCGTTGGACAGCAGGTAGTTGATGACACCGGCCAGGAAGGCGATGTCAGACCCGGCGCGGATCGGCGCGTAGTAGTCGCTCATGGCCGCCGAGCGCGTGAATCGCGGGTCGACGACGATCAGCTTGGCCTTGTTGTGATGCTTGGCTTCGATGACCCACTTGAAACCGCAGGGGTGGGCCTCGGCGGCATTGCCGCCCATGATGAGCACGAGATCGGCGTTCTTGATGTCCACCCAATGGTTGGTCATCGCACCGCGCCCAAACGTCGGGGCCAGACTGGCCACCGTCGGGGCGTGTCAAACGCGCGCCTGGTTGTCGAAGACCAGCATCCCCATCGAACGCATCGCCTTGTGAGTCAGGTAACCCGACTCGTTGGACGACGCGCTCGCGCAGAGCATGCCGGTGGTCAGCCAGCGGTTGACGGGCTTGCCGTCGGCATTGGTGGCCTGGAAGTTGGCGTCGCGGTCGGCCTTCATCAGCTTGACCAGGCGATCCATCGCCTCGTCCCAGCTGACGCGCTTCCATTCCTTGCTGCCGGGCTCGCGGATCTCGGGGAACTTCAGCCGGTTCGGGCTGTGCACGAAATCGAGCAGACCGGCACCCTTCGGGCACAGCGTGCCGCGGTTGACCGGATGGTCCGGGTCGCCTTCGATGTGGATGATGGACGAGGTGACGTTCTTCGCCTTGTCGCCCAGGGAGTACATGATGATGCCGCAACCCACCGAGCAGTACGGGCAGGTGTTGCGGGTCTCGGTCGCCCGGGAGAGCTTGAAGTTGCGCGTCTCGGCCAGGGCCGCCGTCGGCGAAAACCCCAAGGCCACAAGGCTGGATGCTGCCAGCCCGGCGCCGCTCACCCGGAAGAAATGCCTCCGGTTCATGTCCATGGATGTCGTCTCCAAGGGGCCCCAACGCCCCGTTGAATTTCAATGAATGACGCCGACACGCGGCAGCAGAACGAATTTCTCCACATTCGTCCAGCCTTGTCCAATAGGTATTTGGCCGTCCCGGCGATAGGGTCGGGTATCCGCTGGCGTCAGGGTGACGTCAGCTTCACGGACAGGTCAGGTGTTCTTGGAAATGGCAATCGTCGGGAACTTCGACGAGTAGTCCTTGCCCTGCGACGCGATCTTCACGGCCACCTTGCGGGCGAGCGCCTTGTACAGCGCGGCGACCTCGCTGTCCGGCTCAGCCGCGACCGTGGGCGAGCCGGAATCGGCCTGCGCCCGGATGCTCATGGCCAGCGGCAGGGAGGCCAACAGTTCGGTGCCGTACTGCGCCGCCATCTTCTGGCCGCCCTCGGCGCCGAAGATGTGCTCGGCATGGCCGCAGTTCGAGCAGATGTGCACCGCCATGTTCTCGACGATGCCGAGGATGGGCACGCCGACCTTCTCGAACATCTTCAAGCCCTTCTTGGCGTCGATCAGGGCGATGTCCTGCGGCGTGGTCACGATGACGGCGCCGGTCACGGGCACGCGCTGCGACAGCGTCAGCTGGATGTCGCCGGTGCCGGGCGGCATGTCGACGACGAGGTAGTCCAGCTCCTGCCAGCGGGTCTGGCGCAGGAGCTGCTCCAGCGCTTGTGTCGCCATCGGGCCGCGCCAGATCATGGCCTGGTCGTCGTCCACCAGGAAGCCGATGGAGTTGACCTGCAGGCCGTGGGCGATGTGCGGCTCCATCGTTTGGCCGTCCAGCGTTTCCGGCCGGCCGCTGGTGCCAAGCATCGTGGGCTGGCTCGGGCCGTAGATGTCGGCGTCCAGCACGCCCACCTTGGCGCCCTCGGCGGCCAGTGCGAGCGCCAGGTTGGCAGCCGTCGTGCTCTTGCCGACGCCGCCCTTGCCGGAAGCCACCGCGATGATGTTCTTGACGCCGGGTAGCAGCTGCACGCCGCGCTGCACGGCGTGGGCCACCACCTTGGTCGAGATGCTGACGCTGACGTTGCCGACACCGGCCAGGCCGCGCGCTGCCGCAATGACGGCAGAGCGCAGGGCCGCGTGCTGGCTGGCTGCGGGGTAACCGAGTTCGATGTCGACCGTCACGTCCGCGCCCTCGACACGCACCGCACGCAGCGCCTTGGCCTCGCCCAGCGACCGGCCGCTGCCGGGGTCGACGACGGCTTGCAGGAGGGGTTGCAGCTGGGCATCGGAGATCGCGGTCATGGCAGGGAAGAGTTCACGGGAATCGGGGCCGGCAGTCTAGCCCCGGCCCGGCGCGCATCCCGCCCTGGGGCTTTCTCCTTAGAGTCGTGCGCCAGTTTGCACGGACCTCAGGAGAATCGGATGCCCCGCCCCGCCGCCCTGCTGCTCAGCGCCGCCCTCGCCGCCGCGCCCGCGTTCGCCCAGACGGCTGGCGGCAAGTTGCTCCTCACAGGGGGCGTCAGCAGCATCGACGGCGCCGGCGGTGGTGGCCTGACGCCCTGGGCCCTGACGGGCAGCTACGCCACCGCCGGCGAGGTGGGCGCCACGGCCTTCGTCACCCACGCCCGCACGCAGGACTACGGCCTGTGGACGTATGGCGTCGCCTTGGCCTGGAACGACCGCGCCGAAGTGTCGCTGGCGCGGCAGGACTTCGACACCGGCCACAACCTCGCGCCGCTGGGCCTGGCCGGACTGCACCTGAAGCAGGACTTCCTCGGCGGCAAGCTGCGCGTGGCGGGTGACGCCATCCTGGACAGCGACACCCTGATGCCACAGATCGCCGTCGGCCTGGAAGCCAAGCGCACCCAGGCCGGCACCCTGGGCCCGACGCTCTACGGCGCACTCGGCGCCCGCCACTCGGGCACCGACGTCTACGTGAGCGCCACCAAGCTCTTCCTGGCGCCGGGTGTGCTCGTGAACCTGACGCTGCGCTCGACGGACGCCAACCAGAACGGCCTGCTTGGCTTTGGCGGCGCACACGGACAGGGTCGACGGCTGCAGCCGGAGCTGTCGATCGCCAAGCTGCTGCGCCGCGACCTCGCCGTAGGCCTGGAGTTCCGTGCGAAGCCCGACAACCTCAATGCCTCCGTGCTGGGCACCGGCGCCCTGAAGGAAGACGACTGGAAGGACGTCTTCCTGGCCTGGACGCCGAGCAAGCACCTGTCGCTGACCGCGGCCTGGGTCGACCTGGGTCGCATCGCACCCGCGGTGCAGCCACGCCGCCAGACGGGGGCCTACCTGTCGGCACAGATCGCGCTTTGAGTGCCGCCGAATCCCGGCGACCCTGGCCACGAACGCCGACACCGCCCGGACTCCCCCGCCCGGTGAAACAGCCCGGCCACCGGGGCCGGCATCAGGCCTGACACAGCCGGGCCGCGGCGCCGCCCCACACCCCAGTGAACGATTCGCAGCAGGCTCGGTAAAGAAGCATTGCGTTAACCCGCGGGCCACAAGGCGCCATCGGGTGCGTGGCAAGCTCCCAGGCCATGTATCCGCTCCGTCTCACCGCCCTGGCCGCCCTGCTTGCGGGCGGCGCCCTGCCCGCCGCATTCGCCCAGAACACCCCGACCCCGCCAGAGCCGGCAGCCTCGGCGCCAACCCCTCGCCAGGCCCCCCGTGCGGGTGAACAACTCAAGCGTGTCGAAGTCACCGGCACGGCCAGCGACGAATCCATCCGCAAGGCCTCCACCGCCAGCAAGATCGTCGTCACGCGTGAAGAGATCGAGAAGTTCGGCGACTCCACGCTCGGCGAAGTGCTCAAGCGCCTGCCGGGCGTGACCACCGGCGGGCGGCCGGGACGCGGCGGCGACATCCGCATGCGCGGCATGGGCGGCGGCTACACGCAGATCCTCGTCAACGGCGAGCGCATGCCGCCCGGCTTCTCGCTGGACCAGCTGCCGCCCGAGCAGGTGGAGCGCATCGAGGTGCTGCGCGCGCCGACTGCCGAGTACGGCACGCGCGCCGTGGCCGGCACGATCAACGTCGTGCTGCGCGAGGCGCTGAAGAAGAAGCTCAACGAGTTCCGTGCGGGCTTCACGACGGAGCGCGGGCAGCTCAGCCCCGGTGTGGGCTGGAGCCGCAACGACAACTTCGGTGACGGCCATGCCTACAACCTGACGATCAATGCGATGCAGATGAAGCGCATCGACAACCTGATCAACGACACCCTGACCCACACGGTGGCGACCGACAGCGACAGCCTGCTCACGTCGCGCGGCCGCAGCGACGAGGACCGGAAGTCGCTGAACCTGACGGGCCGCGTGCAGTTCAAGCTCAACGCGACCGACAGCCTCGCGATCCAGCCCTTCATCGTCTCCAGCAAGTCGACGACCAACACCCACCTGCTGCAGACCACGACCCCCACCCCCAACCCGCGGCCAGCGGGCTTCTACGACCAGGCCGACACCGACGGCGATTCCAAGTTCACGCTGGCCCGGCTGAATGCGCAATGGCAGAGCCGCCTGGACAGCGACACCCGCGTGGAGGCCCGCGCAGGCCTGGGCCGCGCCCGTGCCGACAGCCACAGCCTGCGCCAGGAACAGTACACGGGCACGCCGACGCGGCAGCAGGAGGACACCACGCAAAGCCGGGACAGCAGCTGGAGCGCGCTGGCCAAGCTGTCGCACAACCTGGGCAACGACCACTCGCTGGTGACGGGCTTCGAAGCCGAAGGCAACACGCGCCACCAGAACCGCGTCACCCTCGTCAACGGTGCGCCGCAGCCAGGGCTCGACGATTTCGGCGACGACCTGGACGCCGCCACCACCCGCTACGCCGCGTACGCGCAGGACGAGTGGAATGTCGGCAAGCAATGGGACTTCTACGCCGGCGCCCGCTGGGAGGGCATCACCACCCGCTCCAGCGCGGCCACCTACAGCGCGCGCAATCGCTCCGGCGTCTTCACGCCGCTGGCCCACGCCCGCTACAAGCTCGACGAGCGCGGCCGCGACATGATCCGCGCCAGCCTGACCCGCAGCTACCGCAGCCCGCAGCTGCAGGACCTGATCGCCCGCCCGACGATCAACGCCCAGGTGCCACACCAGGCCAACACGCCCGACCGCGCCGGCAACCCGGACCTGAAGCCGGAGCTCGCCACCGGCCTGGAGATCGGCTACGAGCACTACCTGACCAAGGGCGGCCTGCTGAGCGCCAACCTGTTCGCACGGCGCATCACGGCCCTGATGCGCACCGTGACGGCGCTGGAGACGGTGCCGTGGTCGGCCACGCCGCGCTGGGTGGCGCGGCCGCAGAACATCGGCAAGGCCTCGACCACCGGGCTGGAGCTGGAGGCGCGCTTCCGGCTGGACGAGTACGTGGAAGACGCGCTGCCGATCAATGTGCGCAGCAACTTCAGCTTCTTCACGTCCAAGGTCGACGGCATTCCCGGGCCGAACAACCGCATCGACGGGCAGCCCAAGGCGACGGCCAACGTCGGCGCCGACTACCGGCTGCGGACCCTGCCCTTGACGCTCGGCGCTTCGCTGAACTGGACGCCGTCCACGGTCATCCAGCAGACACTGATCACCGAAACCACCACCAGCCGCAAGGCGGTGCTCGATGCCTTCGCGCTGTGGGCGATCAACACGGAGCAATCGGTGCGCCTGTCAGCGACCAACCTGTCCGCGGCGGACTACTTCACGGGCAGCGTGTTCAACACGGGGGACCAGTTGATCACGTCACGCAGCGGCGGGCCGAGCTACACGCAGTGGCAGCTGCGGTGGGAGATGAAGATTTGATCGGTGGGGCGGTTGAGTTTGCTTTTGCCTGAACCTTGCAACTCGCTGCACCGGCCGCTCACCCCCGCCCTTCGGTCACCCACGGGCCCGTGATGCCATCCAGGTCGCAGTCCCACAGCGCCTGCGCGTCCATCTCGTCCACGACCCCCTCGCCATAGACCTTCAGCGCGAGGCTGCGCAGCATGATCACCATGCCCCGCACAAAGGCCGCGCGCCCGGCCTCACCGGCGACGCCCAGCAGCACCGAGGCATCCAGCTTTACATAGTCGAGCCCGGCCTGGTACAGCCGCTCCACCTGGGCCAGACCGGCACCCGCATGTTCCAGGCCGAGCTTCACGCCGAGGGGCCGGAGTTGCTGGCCCAGTTCCAGCAGCCGGTCGAAGTGCTCCGTCGCGGCCGCTTCGTTCAGGTCCAGCAGCAGGCCTCGCGCGGCCTGCGGCCACTGCGCCAGCAGCTCGCGCAACTGCGGCAGGAAGGCCGCGTCGGGCAGCGACGAGGGCGCGACGTTGATGCAGCGGGCCTGGCCGTCGGCCGCAATCGCCTTCAGGGCGAGCTGCACGGCAAACAGATCGATCGACGCGGTCAGGCGCGCCCGCGCGGCCAGCGGCAGCCAGGTGGCCGCTGGCACGTGCTCGCCGTCGAGCTGAAGTTGAAGCGGGCACTCCAGGTGCAGCAGGCGCCCCGCACGATCACGCACCGGGTACTCGACGAGCCGGCCGCGCTGGTGGCTGACCGCCTCCTGGAGCTGCGCCCGCCACAAGGCCTCGCCCTGCTCGCGACCGATGCCCGGCTCGGCGACGATCTCGACGACGAAACCGCCGCGCGCTTCGCCCTGGTGCTCGGCGCGCGCCAGCGCCGCGTCGGCCTCGCCCAGCCACACGCTGCTCGGGCGCTCGCGCGGCAGCTCGATGGCACCGAGCGCCACCTGCACGCCGGGCCCGTAGGCCGGCACGCTGGCCCGTAGCGCGTCGGCCAGCGCATGCGCGGTCTCTGCCGCCACGCCTTCGGCCGGCAGCCAGAGCGCGAAATCGCCGCCGTTGAGGCGACCCACCCGGCAACCGGGCACCGACTCCGGGTAGGCCTGCAGGGCGGACACCACCGTCAGCAGCACCTCGTCCACCGCCGCACGGCCCAGGCGGGCATTCAGCCCCGGGATGTCGCGCAGGCGCACCAGCACCAGGCCGGCCACCACCGGGCCATCGTCGCGCTGCAGTGCCGCGTCCAGTTCGGCGAGAAAGTGCTTGCGCGTGGACACGCCGGTGAGCGGGTCCAGGTGCACCTGCTCGCGCAGCACCATCAGCTGGCCGGCCTGCGCTTCAAACAGGTCGCGCACGCGCTGCACCATGGCGTTCATCGCACGGATGAGGCGCTGAAGTTCGGGCACACGCGGCTCGGAGACCTGGCCATAGCTGCCTGCGAGAACGCCTTCGGCCTGGGCCACGGCCGCATCCAGCGGCCGGCGGATGCGGCGCAACGCCAGCCACGCGATCACGGCGGCCGCGATGCCGACGACGAGCAGCCAGGCCACCAGCCGACGGGTGCTCAGCCAGAGGGCGTCATGCGCGTAGCTGGCATGGCTCTTCAGCTCGACCGTGCCGAGCGCCTGCCAGCCACTGGACACCTGGGCCACGCCCGGCGGCGCATCGATGGGCAGCCAGGCGCGGAACCAGGCAGGGGCACGGCCGGGGCGCGGCGCCTCGCCCCGCTCAAACAGCGTGTCGCCATTGGGCGCACGCCAGCGCACGAACTCGTAGGCGCCGGTGTCGAACTGCGCCGACACCAGCAGCTTGATCAGCTCGGCATCGCCCTGCTGCTGCGAGAGCGCCAGCGCGAGCGACTGCGCGTTGTCGGCGTTCTTGAGCTGGAGCTGGGTGCGCATGAGCTGCTGCGTCGACATCGCCGACAACCCGACCGCGCCCACCAGGGCCGCCAGCACCACGCCCAGCACCAGCCAGGCGATCTGTCGCATCAACGACATGTCTCGCTCTCCATCAGATGAAGCCCTCCGCCCGCACCTTGGCGACCAGGTCCCGCCACATCGACAAGCGCGCCATCGGGTCGCCCGCCGTCACCTGGCCGGCGCCCTGCCACAGCCCCTCGGTGTTGAAGCTGAACACCGGCGTGAGGTCGGGCCGCTGGGACGCCGGCAGCACCTCGGGGCGCAGGTTGTCCAGGATCAGCGGCTCGGCACCCGGCTGGGCATAGTAGGCCAGGACCATGTGTGCCAGTGACTGCCCCTGCTGCCGGGCGCGCACGTAGACCATGCGCAGCCGCGCCGTGGGCACGCCGGCCGCGGCGAGGCTGAAGTACTTGGCAATCGCGTAGTCCTCGCAATCGCCGGCACGCTTTTCCAGGCTCTCCAGCGGCGTGGCCCAGTAGTCGGGCACGCCCCAGGTCACCGAGTCCTCGCGGAAGGCCAGCCGCCGGTTGAAGAAATCGTTGATCTCCTTGAGCCGCTGCAGCTCCTCGTGCGTGCCGCTGCGCTCGATCAGCTGCACCAGGGCCTGCGCCTGCTCCACGACCCGGGGCCCGCGGGCGGCCGCCGCCTCGAGCACCCGGGCAGCGTCGTAGGCCGCGGCGGCGAGCAATGGCCCCAGCGCCAGCAGGGCCACCCACCACCAGCGAGGGCGGAGCACGGGGGCGACACGGAGCAAGGAAGTGGGCAAGATTGACGGCGATGGGCGACTCGATTCACTGTAACCGTGTGTTGCCCCCCTAACATTTTCGGATCATGCAAAACCCGGCCGCACCGCACGCACCGCACGCCCGAACGCAGCAGATCCGCGACGACCTCGACGCGTCGCGCCGCCGCGGCGCGCTGCAGCACATCCAGATCCCGCCCTGCCCCGAACTGCTCGCCCAGCTCCAGGACGCCATGAGCGGCGACGAGCCCGACCTGAACCTCGTGGCCCGCATCGCCTCCAGCGACGTGGCCATGGCGGCCACGCTGCTGCGCATTGCCAACGGCCCGCTGTTCAAGCCGGTCGGCCCGCCCTGCACCACGGTCGGCCAGGCGATGACGCGCATCGGCCTGAACGAAAGCATCGCCGTCATGACGGGCTTCCTCGCGCGCCACGCCATCCCCGTCAACGCGCCCCAGCTCGCCCGCTTCTGGGAACGCAGCACCAAGCGCGCGATCGCGATGGCCACCATCGCCCAGCAATTGCCCGGGCTCTCGCCCGACCTCGCCCACAGCTTCGGCCTGTTCCTGCATGTCGGCATGCCGGTGCTGCTGCAGAGCGTGCGAGGCTATGCGGCCACGATGGTCGAGGCTGCTGCGCGCATCGACCGGCCCTACATCGCGACCGAGAACGCCAACCACAAGACCGACCATGCGGTCGTCGGCGCCCTGGTGGTGCGGGTGTGGAACCTGCCGCCGCTGCTGATGGCCGCGATCCGCCTGCACCACGACTTCGCCGCCCTGGGGCATGCTGACATCGACCCCGAAGTCCACACGCTGGTGGCCGCGGGCCTGATCGCCGAGCACTTGATGCGCCGCCACGAAGGCCTGCCCGAGGACGCCGACTGGGCCGGCCACCATGCGGCCGCGATGGACTGGCTGCACATCGGCTGGGACGACCTGGCCCACTGGGAAGAGGCCGTCGCGGCGCAGTTCGACGCCGCGTGAAGCTGCCCCGGCTGCGCATCCTCGTGCTGGTCGCCATGATCGTGGCGTCGCTCGGCACGGTGGGCTGGTGGATCTTCGGGCCGCCCGGCGTGGCCGTGGAGCTGACGCGGCGCAGCTGGCGCATGGAGATCATCGTGGAACGCCTGCGGACCGAAAGCGGCTCCGACTGGTGCGATGAGCTGCCGGCCGGCGCGTTCGACATCACGCGCCGGATCATCACGGACCCCACCGGCAAGCGCTCCGAACCGAGCGAGCACTGCCGCTACACCGTGCTGGCCTGGCGGCGCAGCTGGATCGTCAAGAACGAAGGCGGCCCGGGCGAGCGCCCCGTGTGGCCGACCCCACCGCTGCGCCTGGCCCCACCCGGCGAGCCCGGCAGCGAGCGCCTGGGGCGGCGTGAAGCCTTCTACGAGATTGAGCTGAGCGATGGCGGCGACCACCTCTGGACCTGCCGCGTCGACCTGCCCCGCTGGCAGCAGCTGCGCGAGGGCCAGCGCTTCCGCATCCCCGTGGACCGCTTCGGCACGGCGGACTGCCCGCGGATGTACGCGTCGCGGATCTAGGCGCCTGTTGCGGGGTCAGGCCCAACGCGCGCGCCCCGCGCTGCCCCGCCAGCTCCTAGCGGATCAGCCCCCACAGCCCGACGAGCACATTGCCCCAGACCGTGATGTTGAAGGCCAGCAGGGTGAAGACGCGCAGGAAGTTCCAGAACTTGCGGGCGCGGTCCAGCGCTTCGTCAGCGCCCGTGAAGACATAGACGCCCATGTACAGGGCCGAGGGCAGCAGCGTGCCGGCCATGATCACGGCCATGAACCAATAGAAGAAGCTCATCGCACCATTGTCGCGAGACTTTGGGCCGTGCGAGACCAGCGTTAGCCCGCACTGGCCGGCTACGAGTCTGCGCGGCCGCGCAGACGCCTAGGCACCGGGCGGTCCGCTGACCGGCCCGGAGCCTGCCGCATCCCGCCTACCTCTTGCGCGCCGGCGGCACGTCGGTGCAGGAGCCGTGCGCCACCTCCGCCGCCATGCCCAGGCTTTCGCCGAGCGTCGGGTGCGGGTGGATGGTCTTGCCGATGTCCACCGCGTCCGCGCCCATCTCGATGGCCAGCGCGATCTCGCCGATCATGTCGCCGGCATGCGTGCCGACGATGCCGCCGCCGATGATGCGGTGGCTGGCCTCGTCGAAGATGAGCTTGGTGAAGCCCTCGTCGCGGCCGTTGGCAATCGCCCGGCCCGAAGCCGTCCACGGGAACAGGCCCTTGGTGATCGCGATGCCCTTGGCCTTGGCCTCGTCCTCGGTCATGCCCACCCAGGCGACCTCGGGGTCGGTGTAGGCCACGCTCGGGATCACGCGGGCATCGAACTGGGCCTTGGCGAGCTTGTCGTCGCCGAGCAGTTCGCCGGCGCAGACTTCGGCCGCCACATGGCCCTCGTGCACCGCCTTGTGGGCCAGCATGGGCTGGCCGACGATGTCGCCGATGGCGAAGATGTTCGGCACGTTGGTGCGCATCTGCACGTCGACCGGGATGAAGCCGCGGTCGGTCACCGCGACGCCGGCGTTTTCGGCAGCGATCTTCTTGCCGTTGGGCGTGCGGCCGACGGCCTGCAGCACGAGGTCGTAGCGCTGGGGCTCCTTCGGTGCGCCCTCGCCTTCGAACGTCACGTAGATGCCGTCGGGCTTGGCCTCGGCACCCACCGTCTTCGTGTTCAACAGGATGTTGTCGAAGCGGTGCTGGTTGAACTTCTGCCAGACCTTGACGAGGTCACGGTCGGCACCGGTCATCAGCGTGGGCAGCATCTCGACGACATCGAGCCGCGCGCCGAGCGTGGAGTACACCGTGCCCATTTCCAGGCCGATGATGCCGCCGCCGACGATCAGCATCTTCTGCGGCTTGACGCCCATTTCGAGCGCGCCGGTGGAGTCGACGATGCGCGGATCGTTCGGCAGGAAGGGCAGGCGCACGGCCTGCGAGCCCGCGGCGACGATGAGGCGCTTGAACGCGACCGTCTCGCTGCTGCCCGTCTTGGCCTGGCCCGTGCCTTCGGTGGCTTCCACCTTCAGGTGCTGGGCATCCAGCAGCGTGCCGTAGCCGCGCAGCACGGTGACCTTGCGCATCTTGGCCATGGCCGTCAGGCCCACGGTCAGCTTGCCGGTCACCTTGTTCTTGTGGGCGCGCAGTTTGTCGATGTCGACCGTCGGCTCACCGAAGGCCACGCCGAGGTCGGCCATGTGGCTCACCTCGTCCATCACGGCGGCCACGTGCAGCAGCGCCTTGGAGGGGATGCAGCCCACGTTCAGGCAGACGCCACCGAGCGTGGCGTAGCGCTCGACGAGGGCGACCTTGAGGCCCAGGTCCGCCGCACGGAAGGCGGCCGAGTAACCGCCCGGGCCGCCGCCGAGCACGACGAGGTCGAAGGCCTGGTCGGCGCTGCCGGTGTAGGTGGCCGCGGCCGGCGCGGCGACGGGCGCGGGTGCCGGGGCAGCCGCAGGTGCCGGCGCTGAAGCGGCGGGCGCGGGCGCCGCAGCCGCATCGGCCTCGACCGTCAGGATGACCGAGCCCTTGCTGACCTTGTCGCCCAGCTTGACCTTGAGCTCCTTCACCACGCCCGCGGCGGACGACGGGATCTCCATCGAGGCCTTGTCGCTCTCGACGGTGATCAGGCTCTGCTCCACCTTGACGGTGTCGCCGGCCTTGACCAGCACCTCGATGACGCCGACTTCGTCGAAATCGCCGATGTCGGGAACTTGAACTTCAATGAGTGCCATGAGTTCAGCCCCCAATCACAGCGCAATGCGGCGGAAGTCCGCCAGCAGGGACGCGAAGTAGACGTTGAAGCGCGCGGCCGCAGCGCCGTCGATGACGCGGTGGTCCCAGGAGAGCGACAACGGCAGGATCAGGCGCGGCACGAACTGCTTGCCGTCCCACACCGGCTCGGTGCTGCTCTTGCACACACCCATGATGGCCACTTCCGGCGCGTTGATGATCGGCGTGAAGTACTTGCCGCCGATGCCGCCCAGCGACGAGATCGAGAAGCAGCCGCCACTCATGTCGGCCGGGCCCAGCTTGCCGTCGCGGGCCTTCTTGGCCAGCTCCGACATCTCCTGGCTGATCTGGAAGATGCCCTTCTTGTCGGCGTCCTTGATGACCGGCACGACCAGGCCGTTGGGCGTGTCCGCGGCGAAGCCGATGTGGAAGTAGTTCTTCAGCACCAGCGTGTCGCCGTCCAGCGACGCATTGAACTCAGGGAACTTCTTCAGCGCCGCCACCGCCGCCTTGATCATGAAGGCGAGCATCGTGACCTTGATGCCGGCCTTCTCGTTCTCCTTGTTCAGCTGCACGCGGAACGCTTCGAGCTCGGTGATGTCCGCGTCGTCATGGTTGGTGACGTGCGGGATGACCACCCAGTTGCGGTGCAGGTTGGCGCCGGAGATCTTCTTGATGCGCGAGAGTTCCTTGCGCTCGACGGGGCCGAACTTCTCGAAGTCCACCTTGGGCCAGGCCAGCAGGTTCAGGCCCGTGCCGCCACCGGCGGCCACAGCGGCCGGCGCGGCCGCCTTCTGGGCGGCCGTCTGCACGGCGCCCGACATCACGGACTTCACGAAGCCCTGCACGTCGGTCTCGGTGATGCGACCCTTGGGGCCGCTGCCCTTCACTTCAGCCAGCGGCACGCCGAGTTCACGGGCGAGCTTGCGGATGCTTGGGGAGGCGTGGGGCAGCTGGCCCGTGGGCGACATGGGCTGGTGAGCCGGCAACGCGGCGGCGGGAGCCACTGCGGGTGCAGCCACCGGAGCCGGGGCCGCCACAGGCGCCGCCGCGGCCGGCGCGGGCGCAGCAGCCGGCGCGGCCGGCGCAGGCGCCGCAGCACCGCCGCTGGCCTTCACACGCGCCAGCGGCGTGCCCTTGCTGACCTTGTCGCCGAGCTTGACCAGCAGCTCTTCGACCACACCGGCGGTGGATGATGGGATCTCCATCGAGGCCTTGTCGCTCTCGACGGTGATGAGGCTCTGCTCCACCTTGACGGTGTCGCCGACCTTCACGAGCACTTCGATGACCGCGACTTCATCGAAGTCGCCGATGTCTGGCACCTCGACGGTGACCGAGCCGCCGGCCGGCGCGGCCGCAGCCACCGGCGCGGCGGCTGCCGGAGCCGGTGCGGCGACCGGCGCAGCCACGGGGGCCGGCGCCGGGGCAGCCGGCGCGGCGGCGGCGGCACCTTCGGCCTCCACCACCACCAGCACGCTGCCTTCCTTGACCTTGTCGCCGAGCGCGACCTTGATCTCCTTGACGACGCCCGCTGTGGAAGACGGGATCTCCATCGACGCCTTGTCGCTCTCGACAGTCACGAGGCTCTGCTCGACCTTGACCGTGTCGCCGACCTTGACCAGCACCTCGATGACCCCGACCTCGTCGAAATCGCCGATGTCCGGAACCTTGACTTCAACCATTGCCATGTCTTGTCTCCCTCAGGCGCTCAGGCGTACAAAGGATTGATCTTGTTGATGTCGATGCCGTACTTGGCGATCGCCTCGGCCACCTTCTCGACCGGGATGACGCCGTCGTCGGCCAGCGCCTTCAGCGCGGCGACCACGATGTAATGGCGGTTGACCTCGAAGTGCTGGCGCAGCTTGGAGCGGAAGTCGCTCCGCCCGAAGCCGTCGGTGCCCAGCACCTTGTACGAGCGATCCTTCGGCACGAAGGCGCGGATCTGCTCCGCGTAGTTCTTCATGTAGTCGGTGGACGCGATGACCGGGCCCTTGGTCTGGCCGAGCTGCTGCGTCACGAAGGGCACGCAGGCCAGTTCGGTCGGGTGCAGCAGGTTCCAGCGCTCGGCGTTCTGGCCGTCGCGGGCCAGTTCGTTGAAGCTCGGGCAGCTCCACACGTGGGCGCCCACGCCCCAGTCCTCTTCCAGCAGCATCTTGGCGACCTGGCTTTCGCGCAGGATCGTGCCCGAGCCCAGCAGGTTGACCGTCAGCGGCTTGCTCGCGTCGGCTTCTTCCAGCAGGTACATGCCCTTGAGGATCTGCTCCTCGGTGCCGGCCTTCAGGCCCGGCATCGGGTAGTTCTCGTTGAGCAGGGTGATGTAGTAGAAGACGTTTTCCTGGTCTTCCACCATGCGCTTCAGGCCGCGGTGCATGATGACCGCCACCTCGTGCGCGAAGGTCGGGTCGTAGGACACGCAGTTCGGGATGGTGCCGGCCAGGATGTGGCTGTGGCCGTCCTCGTGCTGCAGGCCTTCGCCGTTCAGCGTGGTGCGGCCGGACGTGCCGCCCAGCAGGAAGCCGCGGGCCTGCATGTCGCCTGCCGCCCAGGCCAAGTCACCGATGCGCTGGAAGCCGAACATCGAGTAGTAGACGTAGAACGGGATCATGATCCGGTTGTTCGTCGAGTAGCTCGTGGCGGCCGCGATCCAGCTGGCCATGCCGCCGGCTTCGTTGATGCCTTCCTGCAGGATCTGGCCGGCCTTGTCCTCGCGGTAGTACATCACCTGGTCCTTGTCGACCGGGGTGTAGAGCTGGCCCTTGGGGTTG
>RXJW01000019.1 GCA_003963005.1 Burkholderiales bacterium | reverse complement strand
GATAGCCCAGCGCGGTCACCGCCGCCACGAGCGCCGTCATGGGCGTGTCGGGGGCGAGCGTGAGCCTGGCCGTGCCCTTGGGGTAGGACACCTGCGCGGAGCGCACGCCGGGGACTTGCTCCAGGGCTTGGCGAACATGCGTGGCGCACGAGTCGCAGGTCATGCCGCTGATCACGAGTTCGGTCATGGGGTTGCTTTCACAGGTGCTAGCGTGGCGCCTTCAGGAGTGCCTGGCCGCGACTTCGCAGCCTTCAGGCCCGCAGCGCCGGTTTGCAGGGGAGACGAAGTCCCACACCGACACGGCAACCATCGTCGCGAGACCCATGTAGAGGAGCTTCTCGGCTACGGTGAAGCTGGCGACGAGCACGATGGCCGGGCCGACCATGCCGAGCACGCTGCGGTGCCACTGGCGATGACTGAACCAGCCCAGCGCATTGGCCAGCAGCGCGAGCCCCGCGAACAGCGGCAGCAGCACGGTAACGAACAATGCCTCGAACTGGCTCAGGAAGCCGAGGCCAAGGGCGGCGCCAAGGCTGGCAAGGGCCGGGAAGCAGGCGCCGCAGCCCATCGCCGAGACGATGCTGCCCAGCGCACCGGCCTTGTCGGCAATGCGCGTCATGACGTTCATGGTGGCCTCCTGACCGCTGCTGCGGTTCAGCGCTTGACGGTGGACGGGTAGCCCGCGTTCTCTGTCGCCTGGGTCAGCTTCTGCACGCTGGCCTTGGCATCGTCGAAGGTCACGACGGCCTGCCGCTTCTCGTAGCTCACGTCGACCTTGCTCACGCCGTCGACCTTTGAGATCGCCTTCTTCACCGTGATCGGACAGGCCGCGCAGGTCATGCCGGGCACGTCGAGCGTGACGGTCTGGGGCGCCGCTTGCACCGCGGCGGCGGCGAACACGGCGATCAGCAACAGCTTCTTCATAGCGAACTCCGGGTCAATAGAACAAAGGAAGGACATACGGGAAGGCGAGCGCGATCAGCACAAGCGCACCGACGATCCAGAAGACGGCCTTGTAGGTGGACCGCACCTGCGGAATCGCGCAGACCTCGCCCGGCCCGCAGGCCTGTGCCGACCGATAGATTCGTCGCCAGGCGAAGAACATGGCCAGGAGTGCGGCGCCGATGAAGATCGGGCGATAGGGCTCCAGCGCGGTGAGGTTGCCGATCCAGGCGCCGCTGAAGCCCAATGCCACCAGCACCAGGGGCCCGAGGCAGCAGGTCGACGCGAGGATAGCGGCCAGTCCTCCCGCGATGAGGGATCCGCGCCCGGTCGGTGTTTCCGTCATGCGGTTTCCTTGGCGAGTGTGAACACGATGGCGTAAGCTTATTTCCGTACTCATGTACGGAGTCAAGCGGCATGGAGCGCGAGCAGAACGGCCTAACGATCGGAGCCGTCGCCAAGGCGGCCGGGGTCAACGTGGAGACGGTGCGCTTCTACCAGCGCCGGGCTCTGCTGGCCGAGCCGGACAAGCCCTACGGCGGCATCCGGCGCTATGGCGCGGATGACGTGGCGCGCGTGCGGTTCGTGAAGGCCGCGCAGCGCCTGGGTTTCAGCCTCGACGAGATTGCGGGGTTGTTGCAGCTCGATGACGGCACTCACTGCGACGAGGCGCGAGAACTCGCCGAAGTCAAGCTCGCGGACGTGCGCAGGAAGCTGAAGGACCTGCGCCGAATCGAATCGGCCCTGGCTGGCCTCGTCCGCGATTGCTGCATGAGCCGCGGCAAGGTATCGTGTCCGTTGATCGATACCTTGCAGAAGCAGTGAGCAGCGCCTCGGTCGGTTCGGTCCACTGTTGACACCGCGACCTCAACATAACGGGTGGAGGTTGTCCATCAGCGTCGTCTTGCCACGGCCGTTCGCGCCGCCGATGGCCACCAGCACGGCGTCTCCGGCCAGCGTATCCAGGTCCAGGCTCAGGGTGTCGCGGCCCAGGCCGCTGCGGATGCCCTTGAACCCGGTCAGCGTGATGGCGTGCGGCACGAAGCCCACATCCTGCGGATCCGATGCGATAGGGGTCGAAAGCTCTTGCATGGTGGTGTCCTCGCGGGGGCCGCTGGCCCGTTGCGAGCAGTCTCCGACCGCACGCACCTCGTTCAAGTCGTGGCTGAGTCGCGTCTTGCCATAGCGCCCCGTGTCCCGTCAGGGACGCGTGTGCAGGCGCTCGGCAAGCAGCTCGCAGACGGCGCAACACCATGGATGAGCTCGGCTCGACCGTCCGAAACAACGCGCACAGCACCCACCATGCGAACCACCTGGTCGGTCAGGCCTGCGAGATCGCGACGCGCGGCGGCAACGTGGTGGGCGACGTCGTGACGATGATGAGGGGCATCAGCGACAGCTCCGCAAAGATCAGCGACATCATCGGCGTGATCGACGGCACCGCGTTCCAGACCAATATCCTGGCGCTGAATGCCGCTGTCGAGGCGGCGCGTGCCGGCGAGCAAGGCCGAGGCTTTGCGGTCGTGGCCGGCGAAGTGCGCACGCTGGCGCAGCGAAGCGCACAGGCCGCCAAGGAAGTCAAGTCGCCGATCACGTCCATCGCGGAGCAGGTCGACCAGGGCGCCGCGCTCGTGGACCGCGCTGGCACGACGATGCAGGAGATGGTGTCCTCCGTGCGCCAGGTCAGCACGCTGGTCTCGGAGATCAGCGCGGCGAGTTCTGAGCAGAGCACCGGCGTGGGCCAGGTGGGCGATGCCGTGTCGCAGATCGATCAGGTCACCCAGCAGAATGCCGCCCTGGTCGAGGAGTGCGCCGCCGCGGCGGAGAGCCTCAAGCGCCAGGCACACGGTCTCGTGGAGGCCGTCGCCGTGTTCAAGCTGGCCGACCGCCAGTTGCTGCCCGCCTGACGCCCGGCGCCCGTCTCAGAACAGTTCGAGGGTTTCCGCTCGATCAACGACGGCCGGTGCACGATCAGGCGCGGCACCCTGCGAGGCCCCGAGGATGCCCGCGGCGATGTCCGAAGGTTCGTCGCAGGCCAGCGCATCGAGGCGCTCCAGCAGGGGCCCCGGTGCGACGGCGCTGACCTCGCACCAAACCGCGACCTTGGCCGCCAAGCTGGCACAGCGCGAGATTCCCGCCGCCCGGCTGCGCACGACGGGGATCACGCGGCCTTCCAGCTGCACGTCGGCGGCGCCTTCCAGCGCGCGCCGGATGGCGTCCCGGTCCACCTCGTGGCGATCCTCGTCGGCCACGGACCAGCGCACACGCACATGGGTGCCTTGGAGGCCCTGCTGCTGAACGGCGGCCTGGATCTGCTCCAGGTCGGGCTTGCCGTCGAAGAAGAGATCCACGGTTCGCCGCGCCGGCACGGCGACCAGTTCACAACCGGCCGCCATCGGGTCGACCTCCCACACCAGGAAGCCCTTGTCGCCCTGCTCGCCGTGGTGGAAGCGCCCGATGGAGCCGGCGTAGGCGATCCGTTGCCCACCCTGCGCCCATTGCTGATGGCGATGGATGTGTCCCAGCATGAAGGCCTGGGCCTGCGCTGAGAACAGCGACGCCGTGGTGAACTCGTGGTCGAACCCGGCCATCGGGACGCTATGCTCCGTCACGCTTCCGGCAACGGTGCCGTGCGACACGCCGATGGTCGGCACGCCGAGCTCCCGCGCCCGCCCATTGATTCGCGCATACCCGGCCAGCAAGGCCGCGAGTTCCTGACCATGGGCCTCGGCCGCGTCCGCCGCGCCCACGACAGCAGCCACGGCGGCCTTGTTGACGGTCGGCACGCAGGTGAACAGGACGCGCGCATCCGCCTCGACGTGCTCGAAGCGCCAGCCTTCGGAGGCCGACCATTCGCCCGTGGCGGTCAGCGACACCTGCGAAATCCTGTCGGCGACATGAATGGGATGGCGCCCACCGAGCAGCGGGAAGATGGCCAGCGTGCCGGGCGGCTCGTGGGAGAAGGTGCCCTGCAGCATCAGCACGGGGCAGTGGTTGGCCAGTTGCAGCACGCGGCGCGCCAGACGGACCACCGCTGGGCTGTGGACGTCTAGCGCGTGGTCGGTGGCATCGCCCGAGATCACCGCGATGTCGATGCCCCCACGGATGGCCTCATCGATGGCGAAGCCGAAGCAGCGGTCGGCCTCGGCCAGGTTCTTCTCGCAGTAGTGAAGGTCGGAAAAGTGGCCGACGCGGATCATTGCGATGCTCCTAAAGGTTGGGGGCCGGGTGTGCGACGCTGCACACCGGGCATGAACTCATCGTCCGACCCATGGGGCGCCGGTCAAGCCGTCAGGAGAAGACCTCAAGTTCGCCCCGCACCTTTTCCTGGAAGCCCGCAGCGTCGTCCGCGAAGGCGGAGACATCGTCCAGTGCCCGCTTGCGACCGCCGGCAGCCAGCTTCCAGCCCCTGCCCCAGCGCTTCTCCGCATAGGCCTCGAATCGCCCGGCGTCGATGCCCAGCGCCTGCGCCGCGTCCAAGATCCACTGCACATCCTTCGCATGATCGGCCCCGCGCGCTCCCTCATGAGCGGGGGAACCTGCAGCGCCAGTCTCTGGCTTCCCGGCACGATCGCTCTTGCCCGCGGTCTCGGCCGATGCGGGTGCCGCCGTTCGAGCTGCCGCCGGCGTAGGTGCCGACGCGGATGCAGAGGCCGAGGCAGTCCGTTCGGGTCGCGCGGCCCTTTCCCGGCGCGCGGGCCGCTCGTCCAACGGTTCCATGTCGATGACCTGGCCCCTTTCGTCGATCTCGGCCCGCGGCCGGGCGTCCGCCGCCTCGCCCATCAGCACGCCCACCGCTTCGGCCGCACGCATCTCCAGTGCCTCCAGGCCATCATCGGGTCGCAGCAGCGAGGTCACGTCGATCGGCGCTTCGAGCTCGATGAGCCACTGGGCCACGCGGCTGGGCCGACCTTCATCGTCGATGCGTGCGACCTCCACCAGCCGCTTGCTGATGAAGAACGGCGTGCGCTGCCCGTCCAGGAAGCCGGAGATACGGCCGCCACGCATGAAGGCGATGGTCGTGAACTTCTCGATCGCGGCCTGCATCGCGTAGAAGCTGTTCGTCGGCAGGTCGACGGCGCTCAGCGACTTGATCCCCGGGATGAAGAAGATGAAGCGCCCGCTGAGGTTGCACTTGCGCTGTTGGTACTCGGGGCAGCTCTCCGGTTCGCACAGCCCGCCGTTCTCGGCACGCAGTACTGTCTTGCGGCCACCGAAGATGCGGATCACGCGCCGCCCGCCAGCATCCACCGGCACGGCCTCGTGAGTCTTGCAGTAGCGGGTCTGGCCGTCCTCGGAGTACTCGGACCAGAAGCGCCGCTCACTCGCGGTCCAGGTCACCAGTTCGTGCGGCATCACGCTCTGCCAGGCATCGGCCGGAAACACGACGGGGAAGCGGTAGAGCCGCCGCACGCCGTCGCCGCGGTCCTCCGCGTACAGGTCCATGATCTGGCGCGCCAGCTCGGGATTCGGGAAGTCCTCGCCGCGCACCGTGAAGTACGGGACGTTCTTGGGCGTCAGCGGGTTCTTCAGCGTCGGGCAGCGCTGAAGGATCTCCCGCTCGATGGACTCGAAGCCCTTGCCGGCGGCGACGCCGACTTCGTAGAGCGCCCGGGCCTCGGTCAGCTCTTCGGCCTTGCGCGTCAGGACCTTGATCCCCGCGCGGATGCGACCACCCACGGGGATCCGCATCGCACCTCGCCCGAGCAGCGTCGGAACGGCAAGCGCGCCGCCCGCCTGAGTGGCCAGTTGCGTGCCGCCGCTGGCCGCGCCATTGAGTGCTGTCGCCATGAACTGCTCCTTTCTTCACTGTCGGTGGAGTTGTGCATCCATGCTCGTCCGGGAGTGCTCGTCTTCAAGTCCAGTCGCGGCGCAGCAGACACATCAAGTCGTGGATCGCGGCGTCCATTGACCGCTCGGCTGCCACAACGCGCCGCTACGCCTCCGCCGTCCGACGTTGCGTACCCAGCGGCTCGATGACAACTTCGAAGTCCGGCAGGCCCTGCATGAGCAGGAACCCCCAGCGCTTGGTCACGAGCCTGCGGTCCAGCACCGTGGCGGTGCCGTAGTCCTCGGTCGTCCGCAGCAGCCGTCCCAGACCCTGCTTGAAACGCACGGCCGTCTCGGGCAGCGTGAGTTCCATGAAGGAAGAACGGCCCTGCGCCTCGACCCACTCGCGGCGCGCCTCCTCGAGCGGGCTGTCCGGCACCGAGAACGGCAGCTTCGCCCAGATCACGTGAGTGCAGTACTCGCGCGGCAGGTCCACGCCCTCGGCCATGCTCTGCAGGCCGAACAGCACCGAGCGGTCGCCGCGGTCGATTGCCGCGCGATGCCGCGCCAGCATCTCCATCTTGGGCATGGTTCCCTGCAGCAGCGTGGAGCGGCGCAGAGGCTCGTCCAACGCGCCATAGACGGCCCTCATCTGGCGCGCCGACGAGAACAGGACGAGCGTGCCCTGCGTGCGGATCAGCTCCGGCAGCCGCTCGACCACTTCGCCCGTGTGCGCCTCGGTGTCCGAGGGATCAGCACGCATGGCCGGGATCACCAGCCTCGCGTTGCGCCGGTAGTCGAACGGCGAGTCCACGCGGAGCAGCTTCAGGCCCTTGAACGCCGCCATGCCGGACTGGCGCAGGAACAGGTCGAAGGTGCCGCACGAGGTCAGCGTCGCCGACATCACTACGGCGGCGCTGGCCCGGTTCCAGAGCAGCTTGCGCAGCCGCTCGCTGCCGCTGATCGGTGCCGCGCAGACCATGTAGTCGATGCTGTCGCCCTCGCCTTCGCGCAGTTCCACCCACCGGGCCACGGGGGCATCTCCCTCCCCGTCTTCGGCGAGGATCAGGTCCCAGGTGGACAGCAGGTTCTCCAGCTTGCCGACATAGAAGCCGAGCGCCGAGAGCAGCCGGGTGGCGAGCGCGCCCTCGGAAGGCGCCCGCTCCAGCAGGCCCTCGCGCAACTGCGCGAAGGTCTTCACGAGAGCCAGCCCCGCATCGCGCGCCGCGTCCCCGCCATCACGCACCCAGTCGGGAAGCGGCCCGGGCTTGAAGCGGCGGGCCTTCTTCTCACCGAAGGCCTGGAGCCCGTGGACGCGGTGCCACAAGGTCTCCAGCGCCGACACCAAGCGTTCGACGCTGGTGCGCGCATCCTGCAACAGCACCTCGGGCAGCCGCATCGACAGCACAATGTCCCGCACCGACTCGGTCGCATCGTTCAGCCACTCCTGGGCGCCGCGCAGTCCGTGCCGCACGGACAGATGCTCGACCGCCTTGGCTGCCAGGCTGTGCGCCTCGTCGAACACGTACATCGCCTCCGCCGGCGTCGGCAACACGCTGCCGATCTCCATCTCCAGCGCGGAGAGCACGAGGTCGTGGTTCGCGATGACCAGGTCGGCGTCCTTGACCCGCTGACGGGCGGCGTAGAAGGGGCAGCGCGCGAACTCGGCGCAGCGGCTGCCGGAGCAGCCTTGGCGGTCGGTCGTCAGCTCGTTCCAGATCTCGTCGGCCACCGGCATGGCCAGCTCGTCACGATCACCGTTCCAGCGCTGGGCCTCGAAGTTGTCGGCCAGGCCGATTAGGATGGTCCTGCGGCGCCGCTCCGGTGCGGTATCGGGCGCCGCCGCCCCGTCCTCCAGATCCTGCTCCTCCTGGCTGGCCTCGTCGGCCAGGGATGCGAGCTTGGCGATGCAGGCGTAGCGGCGCCGCCCCTTGGCCACGGCAAACGTGAACTCGAACGGCAGCAGACGCTGCAGCGTCGGTGCGTCCTTCTCGGCGTACTGGTGCTGCAGCGCGACGGTGGAGCTCGACACGACGAGGCGCCGGCCGCGGGCGCGGGCGAGCACGAGCGCCGGCACCAGCGCGCCAAAGGACTTACCGGTGCCCGTGCCTGCCTCGACCACCGCGAGGTGCTCGCCGGAGCCGACGCCGTCATCGCCGCTGCGGCAGGCCGCCATCGCGGCCGCCACGGTCGCGATCATCTCCAACTGGGGCCGCCGCGAACGAAAGCCCTCGATGCCATCGCGCAGCGCGTCCATGCACGCACGGATGAGGGACTTTTCGTCGTCGGTGACCATGAGCCCAGGCTACGGCCCACGAGGCGGCACTCAAGGCCGCGCGCGCGCCGCGGCCCCGCGCCCCAACGCTTCAACGAACGCCGTGCCGCGCCAGCAAGGCGTCGAAGAAGTCGGCGACGCAGCGCTGGGCGCGAGGCCCGAGCTTGCGCTGCTCGAGGTCCACGTCCAGGAACTCGTGCCCGCCGAAGCGGTAGACCTCGTAGCCCATCAGCTTCAGTCGGCGGTCCTCCGCCACCATCTCGGCATAACGGTGGGCATGGGCGATGTAGCGGTCCGGCACCTGGTCGTCCGGCACCGCGTAGTGATGGCGCCCATCGATCTCGATCACGATGCGCACGCCCTGTTCCAGCATCAGAAGGAAGTCCATGCGCTGCCGGGCCAGGAACTGCTCGTCGCCGCGCTGCCGCTTCGTGTAGGGGTCGTAGTGCAGGTAGACCTGCGGGATCAGCGCCGGCAACCGGTCACCGAGCGCAGCACCATAGCGCTCGTAGTAGCCCTGGAACACCGCAAGCTCGCCCGCCGACCGCGCGCCGAGCACGGCCTGGCGCAGCCGCCGGAACAACTGCTCCTTCGCGCTCTCTTCCGACTCGATGCCCTTCAGCTCGGCATACCAGTCCCGCAGGTCCTTCCAGAGCAACTGGCCCGAGCTGGGTAGCGGCCGGTCGAAGACCAGGACCTTGTCGGCGTGCCTGACGATCTCCACGTCGTTGTTGACCGCGTCGCGGATCACGAGCTCCGGCTTCTCGCCGATCGACGCGAAGATGAGGTTCTTCATCGCCCCTGCCACGCCGGCCTGGGCCCGGACCACGCCGTAGATGGCGTACCCCGACTCCACGTCGGTCTGCCGGACGATGAAACCGTCGCGGCGCAAGGCCGCGCTGAGTGCGGCGGCCAGGTCTGCCTGCTCAGCGTCGCGGCGCGCCACGGGATGCAGCAGCTTGGCCAGCAGCGCGAAGAAGCGCGTCTGGCTGCAGGTCAGCACGCCGCAGCGCGTCAGCAACTCCTCGTGCGACCAATCTTCCTCGTTGTTCACGCGGTGCTGGACGATCTGGCCGTGCAGGCTGTTGAGCCCCAGCAGCCCGCCCGGGTCGTCCTGGATGACCGCCGTGCCGAAGACCTCGGCCAGGCTGTCGATGAGCGGCAGTTCCCCGAACAACGATGGCAGCCGCTCGATGACCTTCAGCACGTCGCGCCGCACCAGTTCGCTCACCCGGTGCTCCGCATGCACCGTCATCTCGCTGACGGTGTCGGACAGGTCGTCCGACGCGAACTCGCGCAGCACCCGCCCCGCCAGCGCCAGCAGGTCGGCCTCGTTCCAGGTCAGGATGCGGTTGCGGACGTAGACGCGCTTGCTGCGGAAGGCTTCCTGGGCGTCGTTCTCTTCCACCGCGCGCTGGATGCCCACGCGCACGCACGCCGCCGGCACATCGTGGGCCTTGGCACCGGCGATCGCCTGCGCGATCTGCTCGCGCAGCGTGTCCAGCGGGATGGAGGGCTTGGGACGGGTCGCGGGCATGGCGGTTTGCGGCTCAGCGCCTGCGGGTCGACCAGCCCAGCGGGAACGCGATGGTGTCCCGGCTCTCGGCCTCGAAGGAGACGTAGTTGACCTTCAGCAGGTGCGGGGCGACCAGCATCTGCTCGGCCAGTTGCAACTCGAACTGCTCCAGGGTGAGCTTCTTGCGCTCGGGCGACTCGCCCGGCTCCGGCGCGTAGTCCTCGTCCTCCAGCCACAGGATGCTGGCGCCGTCGCAATGCACGGAATCGAGGACATGGTGGCCCGCCTTGGCCGACGGGTGCGTCGCGACGTCCACCGCCACCTCGTGGCGCTTGCCCGGGATCGAGTAGAAGCGCGCCGCCTCCGGCAGCAGGCACTCGGCGATGAAGTCGAAGCTCGGCAGCAGGTCCTTGTGCCGCTGCAACGCGAACAGCGGTTCGAACTGCCGCAGCTTGAACTGCTTGCGCAGCTTGCCGTTGGGGTCGTAGAAGACCTCGAACAGCAAGCCGTCGAGCAAGGCCTTGCGCTTGGGCTCCTTGATCCCGCCGCTGCGGGAGGCGAAGTCGCGCAAGTAGGCCATCGCCGAATGCGAGCCGCCACAGGCGGCCTGGTACAGGTTGCGTCCGACGACGAAGAGCGAGTCGGTCGACGCCTTGTTCGCCACGTCCGCGGTAAAGCCCTCTACCGCCGGGTTCTGGCGCGGCCAGGTCGAGCTCTTCAGTTCGCGGATCACCCGGTGCGACGTCTTGGCGTCGTCCAGCACGAACAGGCTGTCGCTCAGCGAGGTCTCCGCGTAGAGATCGATGCGCAGGCCCAGGCTCAGGTTGAAGAAGAATTCGCCCGCGAGCGATGTGTGCTCCCAGGAGATCTGCCGCCCCTTCGTCGCCGCGCTCAGCGTGTTGCGAACACGCTTGAACATGGTCTCGATGGAGCAGTCCGGCGTGGTCATGTGCTGCAGCAAGGCCGCCGTGTACGCACCGTTGCGGCCGCGGCCGTCGCTGGCGGTCTGACCCGGCGACGTGGCGAAGGCGATCAGCGTGCCGCGCGGCGCATACACGGGGGCCAGTCCGCGCGACTCCATGGACCGCGTCCAGGCGCGCTCGAACGGGTTGTTGCGGCAGGCGTCCAGGACGATGATGCTGGTGGAGCAGCCGGACTTCTCCATGACCTCGATGACGTGGTTCAGCGCCAGCGACGAGTGCTTGGCGGCGATCTCGTCGGCGCCGTCCGTGTCGACCGCGGCAAGGTAGTTCTCGCCGTCGATCTGCATGCCGTGGCCGGCGAAGAAGAACAGCCCGACGTCGCTGTCCTTGAGCGCGCGCTGGAACTTCTTCAGCGCCCGGTCCATGTCCGCGTGGTCGCTGTCGAGCGAGCGGATGACGGTGAAGCCACACGTCTCGAGCATCGCGCCCACGTCCTCGGCATCGTTCACCGGGTTCTTCAGTTCTTCGACGGCCTCGTAGGCCGCGTTGCCGATCACGAGCGCGTTCAAACGGCGGCTCATGGCTCAGACCTCGTGCAGTTTGAGCGAGCGCACCAGCGCCAGCAGCTCGGCCCGCCGCCGTCCCACCGCCAGCGGTTCCTCGCCGAGGATCTCGAAGGGCGGATCGGGGAGACGCTGCTTGAACAGCATCAGGCAGCGGGCGGCGTCATCGCGCTTGGAGCCGTAGCCCACGGCCTGGGCGCTGGTGCGCTGCAGGTAGGCGGCCTGCGACCATCCCCGCGTCTGCCCATAGCACGTGGCCCGGCTGTCGATCAGTTGCGCGCGGGTGATGGCCAGGCGCGGCAGGAAGGGGGTGTGGAAGCTGACGTACTGCAGCGACGCCGGCAGTCGCAGCAGCACCAGATGATAGTGGCTCAGCGACGCCACTTCGAACATCCCCGGCGGCGCCAACTGCGCGTCGTGCAGCACCGACTCCATGTAGGCGGCTTCGGGCGTGCTTGCGACGTAGTAGGTGTGCACCGGCGTGCCCGCCTCGGTGGCGATGGGGGCGAAGCGTGTGTTGCCCCAGCCCTCGGCGAAGGTGTCGGCGCGGGTCGTGGGGTGGTCGCGCGTGCAGTACACGTGGTACCACTCGGCCACGTCCTCACGGGTCAGTTCACGGAGCTCGAAGTCCTCGGACAGGTCGGGCGCACGCAGGTCGCAAGGGACCGGCACGCTCATGCGACGTAGCTGGTGCGCCGCTTCAGCGCCGCGCTCACCACCTCGTCACGCCGGTCCAGTGCGTCCTTCGGAGCCAGCGCACCGCCGTCGTCGCCGGCGAGCCAAGCGTTCGGGTAATAGAACCAGGCCGCCAACACCCACGGATCCGCCACGTCGCCAAAGGCCTCCAGTACCTCCCGCACGACCGGCAGCGGCTCGTACATCGCATCGAACTGGTAGCGCGCGAAGTACTCCCTGCCGCCGCGGCTGACGCTGAAGACGCGGCCGCGCCGCTTCCAGTCGCTCGCCGGCTGCGACTTGCTCTTGGGGGGCGCATCCTGCAGTGAATTCAGTTGTTCCGAGGTCAGCCAGTCGCCCTCGGCGAAGACTTGCCGCAGGGTCCGCATGCGCTGCACGCGGTCCTCCATCAGCTCGCTGCTGGGCTCGAGCAGCCCGGTCGCGATCTCGGCCAGATGGTCGGCATGGGCGATAACCTCGCCCTGGCGGGCGTGGACCATCACGACCAGCGCCTTCTCGATCGCCTGGATCACGGAGGAGACGGCCGCGGGGTCCGTGTCGGGCGGCATTGCCACAGGGACGCACAGACCGGCGTCGTGCTCGGCGGCGGCAGACGGGTGAAGCGCGTCAGCGGACATGGTCACGGCTCCGATGCAGATATTGCCAACATTGTATAGCAAGTCGGCAAAGTCAGCAATCAGGACGCAGCGACCGGTGCTCCTGCGCGTTGGCGGCTCCTATGGCGCCGCGATCACGGTCGCAGCCGCGATCACGACCATTCTGCTTGCCCATGCCGAACTGCACGGCCGTGGCGGTCTTCTGTCCATGCGCGCATTGCAACACCGGATTCAACGAGGGGATGCAGGCGCTTAGAAAGAGTCAGGGATTTTCTCGCCGCGAAGAGCGCGCTCCACCAGGTCCATGAACCCGGCCCGCAGCGTGGAGTCGGGAACGAGACTTCGAATGAGCGAGCGAACGTCCGGGCTGCCCTTTCGCCCGAAGTCCCAGTTCCTCGACGGAATGGCGCGAATGCGTTTGCCGTAGGCCAGCAGTTCCTGGAAGTACACGACGTCCTGTCCGAACACGGCAAGTTCCAGCGGGTGCGCGCCCATCGCTTGGGCCGTGAGCGTTCGGAACTCGCATGTCAATGCCTTGTGGGGCAGCGCTTTCCTGATGAATCCAAATATGGTCAGCGGCAACCGCGTCTCGAACCATGCGCGGCTCGGCACGTTGTCGACGGACGCGCCGCAGCGCAGCAGTTCCCGGTAGAGGTCTACATGGCCGAATGCGATGGCGGCCTCAAGCGGCAGCATCGTTGCGCAGCCTTCATCAGCCCACGCCGTCAGCGCTCCCTTTGAGATGGGCACCTGCAAGGGCACTTCCGGCTGGATGAGCCGGGCTCGTTTGTAGCGACTCCAAACACTGGGCGTGCGGCAGTCCCAGCGAGCCTGTAGAAAGGCGAGCATCAGGTCTTGCGGGTCGTCACCGCACGGCATCCTTGCTTTGGCGCAGGCCCTCACCCTGCGGCTCGCCTCTACAAACCTCCGCGCCTTCTCCCTATCGAAGGTGCCTCCAGGCGCGGCGCCGAAATAGGCCAGCACCCGCTTCAGTGCGTCCAGGTGTTCGGATGCGTTGCAGGTCAACTCCATGGGCTGCTCCTCGTGTCCTTGCCGCAGAGACTGAGGCCACCGGTGTCCCGCGAGCAATGGGGTTGATCGACCGAACGCACAGCGTTCGGTCTGCCAGCACGCTCCTTCATAGACAAGATCGCGTCGATGCGAATTAGCCACATCGGTGCGTTCGTTCGGTGCTTTCGACCGACATCGGCCCGGGATACCGAAAACAACGAAAGGCGCCTCGTGCCTCGTGTCCTTTGCCCGATGCCCCGCCCGTCATCTGGTCACGCGGCAGCGCGCGCGTCGTCCTTCAGCCAGCCCAGCATGGACAGGAAGGGGTTCTCCTGCGCGGAGACCCGCGCCTGCAGCGCCGGACTCAGCAGGCTTGCGCCAGGCCGCCGGTAGGGAGGTGCTTCCTCTTCGACGATCGGGAAGCCCTTCTCGCGGATGGCCTCGACGCGGCAGGCGAAGCGATCGAAGCGCTCCTCCCGGGTCATCAGGATGCAATGGTACTTGGCTCGGTCGGAATGCATCAGGCGGCCTAGGCGCTGCAGGCTCTGGATGCGCGAGCCGAACAGGCCCGAGTGATCGACCGTGACCTCGCAGTGCGGCACGCTGATGCCGGCGTCGCCGACGCGGGACAGCACCATGCTTTTCGCGCTGCGCAGCACGCGCAGCTTGTGCTTGGTCTGGCTGTGGATGAAGGGGATGCCGTAGCGCAGCTCCAGTTCCCTGCCGTCCTCGATGGCCTCGCAGAGGACCACCACCGACTCGTGTTGCCGCAGCAGTTCGCCAATCACCTGGTGCTTGTGCTCTCGGTTCTCGACCAGCAGCACCTTGACCGGGATGCGCTTCACGATGCCGCTGCGCATCTGCTCGCTCCAGTCGTCGCCCACCAGCGCGCCGGTCATCTTCGACACGAAGACCCCGCGGCCGTCGCAACGCAGGTCCGGCGTCGACGACAGTCCGATGCGGTACTGCGTCTTGACGAAGGCGTGACGGTGCGCCAGGGCGGCCGGCAGCCGGTGGACCTCGTCGAAGCAGCCGACCACCCAGTTGCCGTCCAGCTTCGCCCGCGTCTGGTAGCTGTAGATCTCGATCACGCAGCGCTCCGAGCCTTCGCGATCGAACACCGTCAGCACGTCCTTGGAAGGCTTGTAGCTATGGGACACCTCGACGCGCGGCGCCAGCGCCGACAGCTTCTCGATCCACTGCTCGCGCAGCAGTTGCGTGTCCACCATCAGCAGGTGCCGGCCCGAGATGCGCGTCATCGCCATCATGCCCAGCGTGCTCTTGCCGAAGCTCATGGCATGCGCCGCGGTCATCGACCCGGTGCGCGCGAACGTCTCGAGCGCCTGCTCCTGGTCCGGCCGCAGTTCCAGCTCGAGGATGCTGTCGAGCAGCACATGCGGGGCCAAGGGGTGGTCCTGGACCAGGCTGAGCCCTGCGTCCAGCAGCTTCTCGAAGGCCTTGATCGACTTGGCAGCGCGCCGCCCGGCGTTGAACAGGGCGGCCAGGATCTCGCGGTCGCAGACCACCTGCCCCTGCGGGTCGCGCAGCTTGCCGTCGCGCCAGCTGAGGCCGAGCTTGCGCGCCTGGATGTCGATCACCTCGTCGTTGCCGGGATCCAGGTCCGTGAAGAGCGCCTCCTCGGAATAGCGCGAGACCTGGCACCCGCAGCGCGGGCAGCACGGCGCGGCATAGAGCGCGGCCCAGAACGACGTGCCGCCCGCCTCTTCGCACGACGGCTGCCGGAAGGTGTGCCGGCGCATCGCCATTGCCGCAGCGCCATGGGTCATCGCCCGGCCCACGGGGGTCGGCTTGAACTGGTCGCGCCACGACGCCGACCGGCACACGACCCGCTTCCACAGCGGCGGGTCGGGCAACCGGTCGAGCTCCAGCGCCGCTACGGCATCCTTGGGCGCATTGCGGTAGTCGTAGACCTCGGGATGGTCGGTGAAGAGGTTCCGCAGTGCGTTCAGACTGACGTAGGTGATGGGCGCGGCACCTTTGCGCCGATCGCGCTGCCGCGCCTTGAGCCAGCCGCGCGAGATGAACTCCTGCCACTGGCGGTGGTCGATGCGCGTGAGTGCCTCGACGTCCCGGATCGTCAGCTCCTCGCCGTCGTACCGCGAGATGCCGATGCGCTTGCGTCGCAGGTTGACGGAAGTGAAGCTGCGGCCGAGCGCGGCTGCGATCGCGTCGCCCGACATCCGGTGCCAGTGGTCCTCGAGAAACTTGTCCTCTTCAGGCGTCCAGGCCTTGCGGTCCTTGGTCGTCTGGTAGCCGCCGCGCCTGGCTGCGTTGGTGATGTGGTGGCGCTTGAGGCCGGGCTTGATCGTCGACCAGGTGGCCAGCAACGCGTCGATGCAGGACGTCGTGCCATCGAAGGCGGCGGCGATCTGCCGGCACTCGTCCAGGTCGAGCAGGGTCTGCCGGCCTTGGGACGAAATACCCGACATGGGCTTGCTGGACTTAGACATTGCGACGACCTCCGCGAGATAGGAGGTCATCGTCAAAGGCGTTTGTGCGTTTTCAACCCTCGCAGCAAGACGTCGATGGTCAGCGACAAGGACAGCATCTGCAGCCCCCGCGGCGGTCTGGTCTTTTCCCCCGGCCCGGCAAGTCTGTCTGGCACACGTCATCGAGGACGCGCGCGCTGCGCATCGGCCTCGCCGTCAACTGGCCGCCACCCGACGATGCCGTCCTACAGCACGAGCGATGCGACGCCAGGCCCCAACCCGAAACCTGCGGCGGAACTCACCGCGCGACGCTCGCGTGTAGCTCCCCTGCAAGTGGAGTGCGCGCACGGCGGGCTGTCCCGCCAAGTCGTTCGAGTGCGATGCAGGAGGCAGATCATCGCCGGCGCCCACGACGGCCTGCGAGCGATGCAACTGGCCGAGTTCCATGTCCACGTCACGCAACACGACCTGCAGTTCCGTCGGCGCCTGCATGCACGCTTCGCATAGTCGGTCTCGCGAGCGTCTGCTGATGGACGCAGCCAGCCGATAGGCCGGCGCTCCTGGTTCGTAGGTGTCGAGCAACGCAGGAGACGACTGCCCGCCGACCACAAAGGCCAGCTTCATGCAAAGCGGTGAGACATGTGCTGCCCGGGTAGACCCGCGCGGTGGGCACGATCAGCGGTAGAGGCTTCTTCGGCACGCTGGGCGTCCTGCTGCCGTTCCCCGTCATCTCCAGGAAATCCTGGGAGTTGACGCTCGGCCTGCTGCCTCGTGCCTATGGCTTCGGCACGGCCTACCTGGCGTCGGCGCCCGAACCGGCCAGCGTCGTGCTGCTGGCTCGACTGGGAAAGGCCGGCGCAGTGGCTAGGCGGAACCTCGAATGGGCCTGCCGCTGACCTCCGCAGCCTTCGACCTCGAAGATGCTCGCCATCGACGAACGGCGACAACCGCTACGTTCGAACTTCCCGTTTCCGCAGCGCGCTTGCAAACAACGTGAGCGCCTGATCTGCCGAGAGGCCGAGTTCGAACGCTTCCTGCGCCGCCCGTTCCAGCGTCGGCTGCAACAGTTCAGTCTGTGG
>RXJW01000236.1:1343-18027 GCA_003963005.1 Burkholderiales bacterium | reverse complement strand
CCAGAGCTTCGTGGTGATGTACCCGAGCACGGCGGAATTCGAGCGCACCGGGGCGCGCATCGTGGCAAGCCTGGATGCGCAAGGCCACTACGCCGACGACCGGGTCATGCGGCGGCTGGGCAGCGGCGAGCTGTTCTGGTGCCACGTGACCGGCCGCGCGCTCGACCCGGCAGACCCGCACGCGCGCGGCATCTGGAGCTTCGAGGACCTGTCGGCGCGCCGGCAGATCACGGCCGAGCTGACGCCGCGGGAGCGCGAGATCGCCGCGCTGCTCGTCGAGGGTCAGACCAGCAAGCTGATCGGTCGCCAGCTCGGCGTGAGCCCGCGCACGGTGGACGTCTACCGCGGCCGGCTGATGAAGAAGTACCAGGCCGGCAGCACGCCGGAGCTGATCCACAAGCTGCTGTCCGCCTGACACGGCGGCCGCCTTAGCCGTCAGGTGAACACGCCCTGGCGCAGCCACTTGGTCGCCACCCATTTCTCACCGTCGATCACCGGCGAGCCGCCGTGCAGCGTCTGCGTGGCGGGGTGCGGGCGGTCGTAGCTGAAGAACACGGCGTTGCCCTTCACGGGCGCCACATCCAGGCCGATGTCCGGGAAGATCGTCGAGCCGCCGGCCGCGGGCGTGTTCAGGTAGATGACGAGGGTGCCCACCCGCTGCCCCCCGCGCTTGAGGATGTTGGGCGTGCTGACGTGGGCCGGGTCGAAGTAGTCGTAGTGCGGCTGGTACTCGGCGCCGGGGCGATAACGCAGCACCTGCAGGCCCTCGCCGTGGTCCAGCGGCCAGCGCAGCAGCGTGGCGATGCGGGACTCCACGCGGCGGATCAGGTCGGTCTCGCAGCGCTCGAAGAACATGCCGTCGCTCGTGCGGGCGGCATTCACCTCGCTGCCGTCGCTGCTGCTGGCCACGGTCTCGGACCGCGCCAGGCGCTTGCCGGCCAGCTCGATGATGCCGTCGCATTCCTCGTCCGAGAGCAGGTCGCCGAACACGACGACGCGCGGTTGGCGCAGCGCCATCATCACCTTGACGTGCCGGTCCCCCGCGTCGATCACGGGAGCGAAGCGGCTGAGGTCGGGCTCGGGCAGCCCCGGTGTGGCACTCGGTGCGGCCGTCAAGGTCGCAGCCTGCCCGAGCGTGCGGGCCAGGGCCTGGCGCGCGATGGACTCGTCCCAGCCACTGCCCAGCATGGCCGCGAGGATGCTCTCGGACGGATGGCCCGCCCGGGACTGGTCGGTGATCCAGGCGCAGAGTTCAGGGGTGATGACTTGTTGGCTCATGGCTTGCGGCGGAAAACGAGTCGGTCGGCCGAGGACACGTCGGCAGCAAGACGATAACCTTCCGCGTCGAAGGCCTGCAGGCCCTCCGGCGTCTCCAGGCGGTGCTGGATGGCGTAGCGCGCCATCAGCCCGCGGGCCCGCTTGGCAAAGAAGCTGATGATCTTGTACTCGCCGTTCTTCCAGTCCTCGAACTGGCAGTCGATGACCCGCGGCTTGAGCACGCGCCGGTCGGCCGCGCGGAAGTACTCCTGGGAGGCCAGGTTGACGATGACGGGCACCTTCTCGGCGCGGGCCAGCTTGTTGAGGTGCAGCGCGAGGCGGTCGCCCCAGTAGTCGTAGAGGTTGGCACCGGCCTCGGTCTGCAGCCGCGTGCCCATCTCCAGGCGGTAAGGCTGCATGCGGTCCAGCGGGCGCAGGATGCCGTACAGGCCTGACAGCATGCGCACGTGGGTCTGGGCCCAGGCGAGGTCGTCCGCCGTCAGCGTACGGGCGTCCAGGCCGTCGTACACGTCGCCGTTGAAGGCCAGCACGGCGGGCTTGCTGTTGTGGTCGGTGAAGCGCGGCCGCCAGGCCTGGTAACGGTCGACGTTGAGCTGCGCCAGCGGCTCGGAGAGGTCCATCAGCGACTGGACGTCGCTCACCGATTTCGTGCGCAGCACGTCGATCAGCGAGGCCGTGTCGGCCAGGAATTGCGGGCGGGTCAGGGCCGGCGCCAGTTCAGGCGGCGTCGGCGTGTCGTAGTCGAGCGACTTGGCGGGCGAGAGCAGGAACAGCATGGGCGCGGATTTTGACGCCTTCCGGCCCGCCCCACGGCGTCAGCGGCGATCGAGCACCTCGAACAGCGCCATGCCGGCCAGCATCGCCCCGACAAAGCCCAGCGCCTTCACCTCGCCCAGCCCGGCCACCACCAGCGCCGGCCCGGGGCACAGACCCGCCAGGCCCCAGCCGATGCCGAACAGCAGGCTGCCGCCGACCAGGCGGCGATCAATCACCCGGGAGGTCGGCAACTGCATTGGCAGGCCCAGGAAGGTCTCGCGCCGCCGCCGCGCGAGCGTGAAGGCCGGCAGGCCCACGGCGATCGCGCCGGCCATCACGAGGGCGAGCGACGGGTCCCAGCGGCCGGCCAGGTCCAGAAAGCCCAACACCTTGGCGGGCTGCACCATGCCCGAGACGATCAGCCCGAGGCCGAAGAGCAGGCCGGTCACGGCCCCGATGAAAGATCCCATGACGACTGACCTCAGGACAGATGCCGCACGACGAACACCGTCGCGAAACCGGCGGCCATGAAGGTGCCTGTGGCGACGGCCGAGCGCACCGACAGGCGGGACAGGCCGCACACCCCGTGGCCGCTGGTGCAGCCCGCGCCATAGCGCGTGCCGATGCCGACGATGAGGCCGGCCACAAATAGCGTGGGCCAGCCGGCGTCGATCGAGGTCGTCATCGGACCAGCCACGAGACCGTACACCCACGGCGACACCAGCAGGCCCCCGATGAAGGCCGCCCGCCAGGCACGCTCGCCCGGCACGCGCCGCAGCAGACCACCGAGGATGCCGCTGATGCCGGCAATGCGCCCGCCGAGCAGCACGAGCACTGCGGCGGCCAGGCCAATCAGCGCGCCGCCGGCCAAGGCGCTGGCGGGCGTGAAGGCATTCCAGTCCAGGGTCATGTCGCCTCCTTCGGGCAGTAGAGGGTGTAGAGGGTCTGCAGCAGGGTCAACAAGCGCTCGTCAGCGATGCGGTAGATGACGTTCTTGCCGTCGCGCCGCGTCTGCACCATGCCCTCGCGGCGCAGCACGCCGAGCTGCTGCGACAGCGTCGGCTGGTGGATGTCGAGTGCCGCCTCCAGCTCACCGACGCTCAGCTCGCCCTGCGACAGCCGGCACAGCAGCAGCAGACGTTCCGGGTTGCCCAGCGCCTTGAGTGCCGCCACGGCCTCGCCCGCAGCATGGCGCAGCAGGTCGGGGTCGAGCAACGTCGGCGAGGGCATGCCAAACATTATATCGATGAATATAATGAAGCATCCCACCTCATCGACAGCGCCCATGACCGTCGCCATCCACGCCTTCCATGACCCGGCCACCGGTACGGTCAGCTACGTCGTGCACGACCCTGCGACGCGGGCGGCGGCCGTCATCGATCCGGTGCTGGACTACGACGCCGCGGCCGGCCGCACGTCGACCCGCTCCGCCGATGCCCTCCTCGCCTGCCTGCGCGGCCGGGGCCTGTCGCTGCAGTGGATCCTTGAAACCCACGCCCACGCCGACCACCTGTCCGCAGCCCCCTACCTGCGCGAGCAGGCCGGCGGCCAGATCGCGATCGGTGAGCGCATCCGCACGGTCCAGGACACCTTCGGCCGCTTCTTCAACCAGCCGGTCATCGAGGACGGCTTCGACCGCATGCTGCACGACGGCGACGTGCTGCCCCTGGGGGACCTGCGCATCACGGCCCTGCTCGTGCCCGGCCACACGCCGGCTGACCTCGCCTACCAGGTGGATGACGCGGTGTTCGTCGGCGACACGCTGTTCATGCCGGATGTCGGCAGCGCGCGCGCCGACTTCCCCGGCGGCGATGCGCGTCAGCTCTATCGATCCGTTCGCCGCCTGCTCGACATGCCGCCCGAGACGCGCCTGTTCGTCTGCCACGACTATCCGCAGGGCCGTGAAGCCCGCTGGATGAGCACGGTCGCCGAGCAGCGGGCCGGCAACATCCACATGCACGACGGGGTCGACGAAGACAGCTTCGTGGCGATGCGCGAGGCCCGCGACGCGACGCTCGGCGCACCCGCGCTGATCCTGCCGTCGTTGCAGGTCAACATCCGCGCCGGCCAGTTGCCGCCCCCGGACAGCAACGGCGTGAGCTACCTGCGCATCCCGCTGAACGCCCTGCCCGGCCCGCGCCGCGACTGACCCGGCCATGAAAAAGCCCCGCCGTGGCGGGGCTGGCGGCGCGACGATGCGAGCGGCTTACTTCGCCAGCAGCGCGTTCGTCGCCTGGATGTCTTCCGGGCGCAGCTGGCCCGAGGCCTGGCGCAGCTTCAGGCTGTTGACCAGCACGTCGTAGCGGGCCTTGGCCAGGTCGCGCTGCGTGCTGTACAGCTGGGTCTGAGCG
Organism: Burkholderiales bacterium; assembly: GCA_003963005.1. GTDB lineage: Bacteria > Pseudomonadota > Gammaproteobacteria > Burkholderiales > Burkholderiaceae_C > Pelomonas. The sequence continues at coordinate 13,642 of RXJW01000236.1, read as the reverse complement.
TTCAACACGTCGAGGTTCACGCGCACGCCCACCTTGTAGCCGAGCTGGGTGGCCTCCAGCGCCAGCTTGGTGGACGATTCGGCCGCCTCGTAGGCGGCGACCTGGGCCTTGAGGGACTGCACCCCGAAGAAGGCGCGCCGCGTGGCCTCTGCCACGCTGCGGCGGGCGAAGTCCAGGTCATTGCGGGCCTTTTCTTCCAGCACCAGGGTTTCCTTGATGCGGTTCTGCGTCAGGCCACCGGTGTAAAGCGGGTAGGTGAAGGTCAGCCCGACGGTGGCGTTCTTGCTGGTGCCGACACCTGACTGGATCGCTGCGGCGCCGTTCAGGCTGCTGTGCAGGTTGCTCGCCCCCACGGTGGCGCTGGCGTCCAGCGTGGGCTTCTCGCCAGCACGGGCGATCTGCGTGTCGAGCTGCGCGAGTTCGAGGCCCAGGCGCGCCTTGCGGATGGACGGATGCTGCTCGTCGGCGGTCGACACCCAGGTGTCAACGTTCTCGCTGCTCAACGCCGGCAGCGCCACCGGCTGGGCCAGGCCCTTGGGCTCCACGCCGACGCGGCCGACGAACTGGTCGAGCGTCACGCGCTTCACGCGCAGGTCGTTGTCGGCAGCCAGCTCCTGGGCCACGGCCAGGTCGTACTTGGCCTGGGCCTCGCGGGTGTCGGTGATGGTCGCGGTGCCGACCTCGAAGTTGCGCTTGGCCGAGGCCAGCTGTTCGGCGATCGCGGCCTTGTTGGCACGTGTGGTGGCCAGAGCATCCTTGGCGGCCAACACGTCGAAATAGGCCGTGGCCAGTCGCACCATGAGGTCCTGCTCCGCCACCTCCAGATCGGCCTGCGCTGCCGTGTAGGCGCGGCGGGCCTTGTCGATCGTGGGCGCATTCGCCGCGTTGTAAACCGAGTACTTGCCTTGCAGGTTGGCCGCCAGTGTGCGGTTGGTGATGGCGGACGTGGACGGCGGGTCCGTCCGGGTGACCGTGCCCGAAGCCCCGACGCCGAGCGTCGGCTTCAGCAGGGCCTCGGCCTGGCCCACCCGTGCAGCGGCAGCATCAGCCGCCGCGCGGTTGGCGAGGTAGGTCGCGTCGTAGCTCCGTGCCGCGTCGTACAGCTCCTGCAGGCTCTGGGCCTGGGCCGCACTGGCGAGCAGGAGGCCGGCAGCGAGGGCCAGCGGTTGCAGGAACAGGCGGGGAGCAGTGACGAAGGGCATGGGATTCCTTGACTGGAGCAAATGAGTGAGCGCGGCCGGGTTTATAGAGGCAAAGCCCGCCGGTGACTGAAGCCATGCGACGACTTGCGGCCCCAGCAGGAGCAATGGTCGTTTTGGACCGACGGGCTGCATGCGCTCAGGCTCAGAAGCTGAAGGCCGGCGCCTCGGCAAAACCGGGCAGACGCGCGGCAACGGTGTCGAACAGCTCCACCGTGCGGAAGTCGCCGGCACCCGTGCGGGTGATCAGCAGCGCGCGCATCACGGGCTCGCTGCCTACGATGGCCGCGAGCCGACCGCCCACCTTGAGCTGGTCCAGCAGCCCCTGCGGCACGCTGGCCACCGACCCCGAGAGCAGGATCACGTCGAAAGGCGATTCGGCGGGCAGGCCGGCCGCGCCGTCCTGGTTGAGCACGGTCACGTTCAGGACGCCGGCACGCTTCAGGTTGGCTTGGGCCTGTGCAGCGAGCCCGGCATCGGCTTCCAGCGCCACGACGCGCTGCGCCTTGTGGCTGAGCAGCGCGGCCAGGTGGCCCGTGGCTGCACCGATCTCCAGCACCTTCTCGTGGCGCTGCACCTTCAGTTCCTGGAACAGGCGCGCCTCGACCTTGGGGGCGAGCATGCGACGCCCGCCGGGCAGCGGCAGCTCGGTGTCGACAAAGGCCTGGGCGCGCAGCGCCTCGGGCACGAAGTCTTCACGGTGGACGATGCTCAGCAGCTCCAGCACGGAGAGGTCGAGCACATCCCAGGGGCGGATCTGCTGCTCGATCATGTTGAAGCGGGCTTGTTCGAGATTCATCTTGTTCTCCGGGGCGCGGTACGGCTGGCTGAAAACCAAAATTCTAGGTGCGCGGCGCGTCGGCCAGCAGACCGTGCAGCAGCAAGGCCATCTGGGCGTCCAGCAGTTCCTCCGGGCCCATCGTGATGCTGCAGCTGTCGAAGGCGCCGAAGGAATGCTCGTGGAGCAGCATGTGCAGCATTGGGGCGATCAGCATGTGCACGGTCGCCTCGACGGACACCGGGCGGAATTCCCCCGTGCGGATGCCGCGCTCGACCAGGCTGCCGATGAGTGCCTGAGAAGGCTGGATGACCTCATCGACGTAGAAGCGCGCCAGCTCGGGGAAGTTGCGCGCCTCGACCATCATGACCTTGCACACGACGCCCGCATTGCCGTGGCCCACCTTGGCCCACCAGTCGCGCATCATCTGCCGCAGCAGGTCGGCGATGGCACCTTCGTACTGCGCGGCCAGTGCCGCCGACTCCGCGATGTGCACCGACAGGTTGTCGCGCACCATCGCCTTGAACAGCTCGTCCTTGCTCGGGTAGTAACGATAGAGCGTTCCCTTGGCGACACCCGCACGCGAAGCGATCTCCTCACTGCGGGTCGCGGCAAAGCCCTTCTCGACGAAGAGCGCCAGGGCGGCGTCCAGCAGTTCCTGGGGGCGGGCGTCCTTGCGACGCTGGCGAACGGGGGCAGTGGCCAAGGGTGGCAACGTTAATGACCGAAGAGTCAGTAATGTAGCCCGCTGGGCCAGCCTGCGGCAAGGCCGGGCCCACGGCCCTGGCTACACTGCGCGGCTTTTGTTTGCCCGGAGCTATGGACGTGGATCCCCTCTTGCTGATCAAGGCCGCCATCATGGGTATCGTCGAGGGGCTCACGGAGTTCCTGCCGGTGTCGTCGACCGGCCACCTCATCCTGACCGGTAGCCTGCTCGGCATGACGGACGCCAAGTCCAAGGTCTTCGACATCGCCATCCAGAGCGGTGCCATCCTGGCGGTGCTGATCGTCTACTGGGCCCGCATCCGCGAAGCGCTCGCCGGCATCACCACCAGCGCGAGGCAGCAGCGCTTCGTGGCCAACATCATCGTCGGCTTCATCCCGGCCGGCGTCGTGGGCCTGACGGTCTACAAGGCGATCAAGGCCCATCTGTTCAACGCCCCGGTCGTGGCGTCCGCGTTCATCGTCGGCGCGCTGATCATCCTGTGGGTCGAGAAGGGCGCCAAGCCCGTGGCGCGCGTGCAGACCGTGGACGACATGACGCCCTTGGACGCCCTCAAGGTGGGTTTCGTGCAGTGCCTGGGCATGATCCCCGGCACCAGCCGGTCGGGCGCGACGATCATCGGCGGCATGCTGCTGGGCCTGTCGCGCAAGGCCGCCACCGACTTCTCGTTCTTCCTTGCCATTCCGACCCTGATCTCGGCCGGCGGCTACAGCCTCTGGAAAGAACGCCACGCGCTGTCGATGACCGACTTTCCGATGTTCGCGGTCGGTTTCGTCGTGAGCTTCCTCGCCGCCTGGGCCTGCGTGCGATGGCTGCTTCGCTATGTGTCCAGCCACACCTTCGTGCCCTTCGCCTGGTACCGGATCGCCTTCGGCATCGTGGTGCTCGCGACCTGGTGGACGGGCACGGTGATCTGGGCGGATTGAATGGAGCCCCCGCCAGCGGGTACGCTGGCCCGCCCCCCGAGGGGGCGGCGATGCTCGCGGGGCTGCCCCGCTCGCACATCGCCGGGCGGGCCGGCTTGGGGCGGCCCGGCACCCGGCCCTGAATACGTGTGCGTGGCGAGGGCTTGGGGGGCACCTGAGATAATTCGCACATGGCCATCACGATCAAGACCGCAGCCGATGTCGAAGGCATGCGCATCGCCGGGCGCCTGGCGTCCGAAGTGCTCGACATGCTCACGCCCCACGTCCAGCCGGGCGTCACCACGAACGAGCTGGACAAGCTCGCGCACGAATACATCGTCAATGTCCAGCAGGGCATCCCGGCGCCGCTGAACTACTGCCCGCCGGGCTACATCCCCTACCCGAAGTCGATCTGCACGTCGGTCAACCAGCAGGTCTGCCACGGCATTCCGAACGACAAGCCGCTGAAGAACGGCGACATCGTCAACATCGACGTCACCGTCATCAAGGACGGATGGCACGGCGACACCAGCCGGATGTTCGTCGTGGGTGAGGGCTCCATCGCAGCCAAGCGGCTGTGCGCCTTCACCTACGAGGCCATGTGGAAAGGCATCGCCAAGGTCAAGCCCGGCGCACGCCTGGGCGACATCGGCCATGCCATCCAGACCTTCGCCGAGAACGCCGGCTTCTCGATCGTGCGCGAGTTCTGCGGGCACGGCATCGGCCGCGTGTTCCACGAAGAGCCGCAGGTGCTGCACTACGGCCGCCCGGGCACGCTGGACGAACTCGTGCCCGGGATGATGTTCACGATCGAGCCGATGATCAACGCCGGCCGCCGCGAGATCAAGGAACTCGGCGACGGCTGGACCATCGTTACGAAAGACCGCTCCTTGTCGGCCCAGTGGGAGCACACCATCCTCGTGACCGAGACCGGTTACGAAGTCATGACGCTGTCGGCGGGCAGCCCGCCGCCGCCGGCCTTCATCACGCAGGCCGCCACGGCCACCGCCTGACGCCGTGGCCACGGTTGCAGAGCGCCGCCAGCAGTTCAAGGCGGGCAAGCAGGCGCTGATCGACGAATTCCTCGCGGCCCGGCCCACCCAGGCCGGCGCCCACAGCCTGTTGCGCCGCCTCGCGCGGCATGTGGACGAGACGCTGCGCGGCCTGTGGGAGGCCGCCGGCATGCCCGAGGGCAGCTGCCTCGCGGCCGTGGGCGGCTACGGACGCGGCGAGCTGTTCCCCCACTCCGACGTCGACGTGCTCGTGCTGCTGCCGGACGGTGTGGAGGCCTACCAGCCGGGGCAGGCCAAATCAGCCATCGAGGGCTTCATCACCTCCTGCTGGGACGTGGGGCTCGAAATCGGCTCCTCGGTGCGCACCGTCGGCGAATGCCTGAGCGAGTCCGCCGGCGACGTGACCGTGCAGACCGCCCTGCTGGAAGCCCGGCCCCTGGCGGGCGACGCCAAGCTCTTCCGCACCATGGCCAAGCGCTTCATGCAGGCCATGGACGTGAAGGCCTTCTTCCGTGCCAAGACGCTGGAGAGCCTGCAGCGCCACACCAAGTTCGACGACACGCCCTACGCGCTGGAGCCCAACTGCAAGGAAAGCCCCGGCGGCCTGCGCGACCTGCAGATGCTGATCTGGATCGCGCGCGCGGCGGGCCTGGGCAAGACCTGGAAGGTGCTGGCACAGCGCGGCCTGATCACGCCCTTCGAGAGCCGCCAGTTGCAGCGCAACGAGGGGCAGCTCAAGCTCATCCGCGCCCGCCTGCACGCGGTGGCGGGCCGGCGCGAAGACCGGCTGGTGTTCGACCTGCAGACCGCCGTCGCGCAAAGCTTCGGCTTCGAGGGCACCGGCGCACAGCGTGCGTCGGAAGTGCTGATGCGACGCTACTACTGGGCGGCCAAGGCCGTCACGCAGCTGCACCAGATCCTGCTGCTGAACCTGGAAGAGCAGATCACCGGCCAGCAGCAGAACCTCGTGCGCCCGCTGGAGGGCCAGACCGACTTCCTGGACCGCGGCCGCATGCTGGAGGTGGCGAGCGACGACCTCTACCAGCGCGACCCGCACGCCATCCTGCGCACCTTCCTCGTCTACCAGCAGACGCCGGGCATCAAGGGTCTGTCGGCCCGCACGCTGCGCGCGCTCTACAACGCCCGCGGCCTGATGGACGCCGCGTGGCGCCGCGACCCGGTCAACCGCGCCACCTTCATGGCGATGCTGCGCAACGACGAGGGCCAGACGCACGCCTTCCGGCTGATGAACCAGACCTCGGTGCTGGGCCGCTACCTGTGGGTCTTCCGCGCCATCGTCGGGCAGATGCAGCACGACCTCTTCCACGTCTACACGGTGGACCAGCACATCCTGATGGTGCTGCGCAACGTGCGGCGCTTCTTCATCCCCGAGCACGCCCACGAGTACCCGTTCTGCTCGCAGCTCGCCGCGCAGTGGGACAAGCCGGAGCTGCTCTACATCGCCGCCCTCTTCCACGACGTGGCCAAGGGCCGTGGTGGCGACCACTCCGAGTTGGGTGCCACCGAGGTGCGCCGCTTCTGCCGCCAGCACGGCATGAATGCCGAGGACACCGCGATGTGCGTCTTCCTGGTGGAACACCACCTGACGATGTCCCGCGTGGCGCAGAAGGAAGACCTCTCCGACCCCGACGTCATCGCCGCCTTCGCGGCCAAGGTGGGCGACGTGCGCCACCTCACCGCGCTGTACCTGCTGACCGTGGCTGACATCCGCGGCACCAGCCCCAAGGTCTGGAACGCCTGGAAGGGCAAGCTGCTGGAGGACCTGTACCGCATCGGGCTGCGGGCGCTGGGCGGCGCCAAGATCAATCTGGACGCCGAGATCGAGGCCCGCAAGGCCGAGGCCCGGCAGGACCTGGCCCTGCACTCGCAACTGCCCGGCACCGAGGAACCGCTGTGGAAGCGCCTGGCCGTGAGCTACTTCGCCCGCCACGACGGCGCCGAACTCGCCTGGCACGCCCGCTCGCTCTGGCGCCACGTGGACACCCAGGAGCCCATCGTGCGCGCCCGCCCCTCGCCCATCGGCGAGGGCCTGCAGGTGCTCGTCTACGCGCCCGACCAGCCCGACCTCTTCGCCCGCATCTGCGGCTACTTCGACGGCGCCGGCTTCAGCATCCTGGACGCCAAGGTCCACACCACGCACAACGGCTACGCGCTGGACACCTTCCAGGTCATCCGCCCCGAAGCCGACGTGCACCACCGCGACCTCGTGCCGCTGGTCGAACAGAAGCTCAGCGCCGCACTGAATGCCGGCGGCCCGCTGCCCGAGCCGCGGCGCGGGCGGTTGTCGCGCCGGGTCAAGAGCTTCCCGTACACGCCACGCATCTCGCTGCGACCGGACGAACGCGCCACCGCCTGGCTGCTCACCATTTCCACGAGCGACCGCGCCGGCCTGCTCTACGCCATCGCCCGCGTGCTGGCACGCCACGGCATCAACCTGCAGCTCGCCAAGATCTCGACGCTCGGCGAGCGCGTGGAAGACACCTTCCTCGTCGACGGCCCCGCGCTGCAGCAGAACAAGGCGCAGTTGCAGATCGAGAGCGAGCTGCTCGACGCCGTCTCGCTCCCCGCATGACGAGCCCACCGCCTACCGGCTTCGACGGCCCCCTCGAGGGGGCGCTGCCCGTGGCCCGGCCAAGCCGGCTCCACGGCAGTCGCTCGGCCATGCACCCTGTCGCCACGCCGTGGCCGAGGGCACACGCTTGAGCTACACCATCGGCGTGCAGGAAGCCCTGGCCGAGCTGGACCAGTTCGACGCCATCCTCGACGTGCGCTCGCCGGGCGAGTTCGCGGAAGACCACGTGCCTGGCGCCGAGAACTGGCCGGTGCTGGACGACGAGGAGCGCCGCATCGTCGGCACCCTCTACAAGCAGGACCCGCTCGAAGCCCGCCGCCTGGGCGCCACGCTGGTGGCACGCAACGTCGCGCGGCTGCTGGACGAGCGCACCGGCGGCAAGGCCAAGACCTGGCGGCCGCTGGTGTACTGCTGGCGCGGCGGGCAGCGCTCGCTGTCGCTGCACTGGTTCCTGGGGCAGATCGGTTTCCGCTCGCGCCAGCTCGTGGGCGGCTACAAGGCCTACCGCCACCAGGTGCGGGCCGACCTGGACGCCTGGCCAGCCCGCTTCGACTACCGCGTGCTGTGTGGCCTGACCGGCTGCGGCAAGACACGGCTGCTGCAGGCGCTGGCTGCCGAAGGCGCGCAGGTGCTCGACCTGGAAGGCCTGGCGGCCCACCGCGGCTCGGTCCTCGGTGGTTTGCCCGACCGGCCGCAACCGACGCAGAAGCGCTTCGACTCCGCGCTCTGGCACACGCTGCTCGGGCTGGACCCCGCGCGGCCGGTGTTCGTCGAGAGCGAGAGCCGCAAGATCGGCCGCATTGCCCTGCCCGCTGCACTGCTCGGCGCGCTGCACGGCCAGGGCCGCCCGCTCTGGATCGACATGCCCGAGCCCGCACGGGTCGAGCTGCTGCTGCAGGACTACACCCATTTCGCAGCCGACGTCGACGGCTTCTGCCGCCTGCTCGACGGTCTCGTCGAGCTGCGCGGCCATGCCCGCGTGAAGGCCTGGCAGGCGCAGGCCCGTGCCGGCGACTGGGCCGGTGTCTTCGGCGCGCTGATGCGCGAGCACTACGACCCGGGCTACGGCAGCTCGCTGCGCCGTCATTTCCCGGCCCTGGCCGGGGCGGAACCCATCGTGCTGGCCGACGGCCACGCCGACACCCTGCGGGACGCCGCGCGGGCCCTCATCGCCGCCGCTTGAGCCGGATCAAGGCCGGCCGGCCGCCGGCCGGCCACACTGGGGCCTGCCATGCCCCACCGTTTCAGCGAACAGGCCCTGCGCGAGTCGCAGGCCTTCGGCGTCCGTCAGATCCCCGTGCTGCGCCCGCTGGGCTGGCTCGCGCGTGGCTGGCAGGACCTGTGGCAGGCGCCACTGCCGTCCCTGGCGCACGGCCTCGCGATGGCACTGTTCGGCGCCCTGCTCTTCGGCCTGGCGCGCGACCGCTTCTGGCTGCTGGCCGGCGCGTTCACGGGGTTCCTGATCGTCTCGCCCATCCTCGCCACCGGCCTGTACGCCATCAGCCGCACACTGAGTCACGGCGGCCGACCCGGTTGGCACACCGTGCGCGAGGCCTGGCGGCCTCATGACGGCCGCCTCGTGGTGTTCGGCGTGTTGCTGGCCTTCGCCGGCACCGGCTGGGTGCTGTGCTCGGCCGCCTTCGTCACCGGCTTCGTGGCCGACCCGATCCACAACCCGCGCGACTTCCTCGTCAAGGTCGTGCTGGCCGACGACAGCCACCTGTTCTCGACCTGGCTGATGCTCGGCGCCGTGCTGGCCGCCCCGATGTTCGCGTCGACGGTCGTGGCCATCCCAGCCCTCGTGGACTTGCCACCGTCCAAGCTCGGCGTGCTGGGCGCCGTGTTCACGAGCTGGAAGGTGGTGCTGGAGCACCCGGCCCCGCTCGCGCTCTGGGCGGCACTGCTCCTGGCGCTCACCTTGATCGGCATGGCGACAGCCCTCGTCGGCCTCGTCATCATCGCCCCGTGGCTCGGCCATGCCAGCTGGCATGCCTACCGCGACCTCGTCACCCGCCGCCCGGACTGAACATGAAGCCCCTCGCCCAAGCCAGGCTTGGCCGGTCCCCCTGGGGGACGGCGATGCGTGCCGGCTCGACCGGCACGCACATCGCCACACCGGGCCGGCTCGGGAGCGGCCCAGCGCACGGCCCGAAACAGCCGGACGCCGGTGGCGACCGGGGGCACTGACATGTGGGGCTACACGGAAGCCGAGATTGCACAGTTCGGCCTGACCTTCGGGGTCTCGGCCTTCATGCTGTACATGGTGTTCATCATCCTGCAGCTGGCACGTGAGTCCAAGGCCGGCCGCTTCGGGACCTTCGTGCTGCTGCTCGGGCTGGGCTTCGGTCTGGTGGGCTTCGCGGCCAAGGGCGTGATCAAGTACTTCCTGTCCGGCGTGATCGGCTGAGGCCCTCCCGGCGCGCGCGCCGCGCGGGACGGCCCCGCCCCGTCGCCGCCTGACGCTCAGTGCAGGTCGGCCGCGAGGCTTGCGAGCATGGCGGCCGGGATGGGCGCCTGCGCGGCATAGGCGACGTGGTCGCACCCAACCACCACGCCCGCGCCCGCCTTCACCGCCGCCCGCATCGCAGGCGTCAGCACAAAGCGCAGGAAATGCACGGCCGAGGTCTTGCCCACAGGGCGATGCGCCGCATCCCGGTCTGCCTGGGCCAGCACCTGCTCGTGCCCGTCGACCTGCACGAAGAGCCGATCCTCCACGCCGGCCAGCCGCACCAGCTCGCGGCGGCGCAGATCGGGGTCGGGCACCTCGATGAACAGCGTAGCCGTCCAGTCGCTGCCGTCAGGCAGCAGCGGCGCATAGGCGTCGATCTCGGCCTGGATGCCGGCCGGCTCGAAGGTGCGTTCGGCGCGCAGCATCTCCTGGATCTGGTGGCGCACGGTGCGCTCGTCCTCGAACTGCAGGTGCAGCAGCTCGCCCAGGCGCAGGCTCCGCAGCCGCCGGTGGGCGCGCACGGCCGGACGCTCGCCGTCCCGCACGCGGGCGTAGGCCTCCAGCGTCAACAGGCTTTCGGGCGTGATGCTCATGGCTGGGGCCGGCCGTCGGCGAAACCGTCCAGCGCCTTCTCATAACGGCGCGCATGCGAGCGCTCGGCCTTGGCCAGCGTCTCGAACCAATCGGCGATGTCGTCGAAGCCCTCTTCCCGCGCCGTGCGGGCCATCCCCGGGTACATATCCGTGGATTCGTGCGTCTCACCCGCCGCCGCGGCGCGCAGGTTGTCTAGGGTGCGGCCGATGGGCAGCCCCGTCAGGGGGTCGCCCACGGCCTCCAGGAACTCCAGGTGGCCGTGGGCATGGCCGGTCTCGCCTTCCGCCGTCGAACGGAACAGCGCGGCCACGTCGTCGCGGCCTTCCAGGTCGGCCTTGCTCGCGAAGTAGAGGTAGCGGCGGTTCGCCTGCGATTCGACGGCGAACGCGTCCCGCAGGTTCTGCGCCGTGCGGGAGTCTTTCAAGCTCATGGGGTTCTCCTGGGCAGGCTCAGTCACAGCAGCCCGCTGTACCAGCGCAACCCTAACAGCTGACGCGCCAGTTGGTGCGAGCGGCCCTCGGGGTCGGCCAGGTCGTGCAGCACCGTGTAGTGGTTGCAGCCGGGCAATTCCTCGCACACGGGCACGGCACGCGGGCCCCAGGCGCGGCGGATGAGCTGGTTCTGCCGGCGGAATTCGTTGCTTTCCTGGGCGCCCACCAGCGCGTACAGCGTCTGCGGCGATGGTGGAGCGGGAAAGTGAACCGGGCTGAGCCGCCGGACGCTGGCCGCATCCAGACGCAGGTCGCCCTGCAGGAAGGGCACCCGCAGCAAGGGGGCCAGGTCATGCACGCCAGACACCGACAACGCCCCCTTCACCAGGCGCCGCGGCAGGTCACGCCCCACGCGCTTCCAGTCGCAGCAGCTCAGCATGGCCGCCAGATGCCCGCCGGCCGAATGGCCCAGCAGCACGATGCGGCTCGGGTCGCCGCCGTGATCGGCCGCATGCCGCCACGCCCAGGCCACGGCTTCGGTCAATTGCGTGGCGATGCGCTCGATGCTCACCGCCGGGCAGAGGTCGTAGTTGGGCACGATGACGAGCGCGCCTTCGTCGGTGAAGCTGGCCGCCAGGAAGGAATAGTCCGACTTGTCGAGCGCGCGCCAGTAGCCGCCGTGGATGATCACGAGCACCGGCGCGAAGCCGCCGGCGAAGGCCGGGTCGGGTGCGAACACGTCCAGGGTCTGCTGCGGGTCCGGCCCGTAGCGCAAGTCCAGCTGACACGTCGCCCGCGCTCGCACCAGCGCAGACGCCTCGGCCCACCGCGCCAGGATCGCCGCGCTGTCCGCCACGCGCGAGCGGTTGTCGTACTCGGCCTGATACACGTCGGAAGTCTTGCGCTGCCTCATGAGCCGTGACGATAGCAGCGCCAAAGCGCGGCTATACTTTCCGCTTGCGTGGGGGGGGTAGCTCAGCTGGGAGAGCGCCGCGTTCGCAATGCGGAGGTCGGGAGTTCGATCCTCCTCCTCTCCACCATCCCAATTGAAGGCCTTGATCGTCATGCGACATGGAGCATTCGATTGCACCCAGTGCAATCCGTAAGTTCATTTCGCGGGTGCAAGTCTTAAGTTCAGCAGCCCCTCCGGGGGCTGTTTTCGTTTAGGTGCCCAGCGTCGATCGGGGGCGTGGTACTTCCCGCGAAGGCGCCTATAGCGTCCCATTCGAAGCGCTCGGCGCAAGGACGCTCCAGACGCAGATTGATCTATGCCCAGGTCTGTGAGGTCGAAGTTGCGACCTTTGCAGCTTCCCTCGTCTCAACTGAATCGGTTCTTCCAAGAGCTCGCTGTTTAGCTCTTGCGCAGCCCAGGAGCGGAACGATCAGAAGCCCCATTCGGACTCACTCGCTCGATGACCTCAACCCGCAGCGACTCGGCCAGCGCACGATACGTTGCTGGGAGTTCGCGCTCAAGAACGAGCACCACACGGACTTCCGGCGGGGCCTCAGGGGCATCCACCAGCGCTTGTGCCCGAAGAACAGCCCGGTACTTGACGACCTGGTAGATGCCTCGCTCATAGTCGGCGACATTCCCTTCAGAGACCCTGGACTTC
>RXJW01000236.1:0-1293 GCA_003963005.1 Burkholderiales bacterium | reverse complement strand
ACCTTGCCCCCGAAAAACGTAGTTCTTGGCTGATGATGGAATCAGAGACAGGAGCTACGAGATGAATGACAAGCAAGTGCGTGGGAAGTACACGCAGGAGTTCAAGCTGGAGGCCGTCAGGCTGGTCAGGGCAGGCCAGTCGGTGGGGATGACGGCGAAGGTGCTGGGCATTCCCAAGGCCAGCCTGAGCAACTGGGTGCGCTCCAGTGAGCAGGGGCAGCTTGGTGGCGCTGGCGACCGGCCGGTGACGCCAGAGCAGATGGAGCTGGCCAGGCTGAGGGCGGAACTGGCGCGCGTGAAGATGGAGCGCGACATCGCAAAAAAAGCGGCGGCGTACTTTGCGCAGGATGTTCTGCAAAGTACGCCTGGATCCGGACGATGAAGGAGAGCTGGCCGGTGAGCCTGAGCTGCGAGGTGCTGGGCGTGAGCGTCAGCGGGTACTTCGAGCACCAACGCCGCCAGTATCGACGCCAGCCGAGCCGGCCGGGCTCGGGGCGTCTGAGCGACGAGGCCTTGCTGGCGCACGTGCGTGCCATTCACGCCGAGGTCCGTCAGGAGTACGGATGGCCGCGGATGACTAAGGAGCTGTGCGCCCGGGGCCACCGCGTCGGCAAGGAACGGGTTCGACGCCTGATGCAGCAGCACGGCATCAAGGCTCGGGGCCGCCGCAAGTTCGTCGTCACCACCGACAGCAAGCACAACCTGCCGATCGCGCCAGACCTGCTTCAGCGGGACTTCGCGGCCGACGGCCCCAACGCGAAGTGGACGAGCGACATCACCTACATCGCTACCGACGAAGGCTGGCTGTACCTGGCGGCCTTCATCGACTTGCACAGTCGGATGATCGTGGGCTGGAGCATGCAGCCCCACATGCGCGCCAGCCTGGTGACGGACGCGCTGCGCATGGCGTGGTTCCGGCGTCGGCCACCGCCGGGGCTGATCGTGCACACGGACCGCGGCAGCCAATACTGCAGCGACGAGTTCCAGAAGGCGCTGACCGGGTACGGGATGCGCTCGTCGATGAGCCGCAAGGGCGACTGCTGGGACAACGCGCCGACCGAGAGCCTGTGGGGGCGCCTGAAGGTCGGCAGACTGCATGGGCGTAAGTTCGCCACCAGGAGGCAGGCTATGGACGAGGTCATCGACTGGATGGCCTTCTACAACCACCGCCGGCTACATTCCTCGCTGGGCTACCTCAGCCCCAGGCAGTATGAAGAGCGCTGGGTCGCGGCACAGCTCAACAAGGCCGCGTAACAAGGATGCTAAGAGCTACGGGATTCAGGGGCAAGGTCA
>RXJW01000137.1 GCA_003963005.1 Burkholderiales bacterium | reverse complement strand
CTGGGGCTGCTCGGCCTTGCCCAGCCTGAGGTACTTACGAACCGTGTTCCTCGCCAGGCTCGTCGCCTTGGCAATCTCCCTCACCGACTTCTTCTCGCGGTGGTGCATCCGCAAGACCTTGCCAATCATCACCATGGTGATCACTCCTCGAACCCCGCCCAGCTGTGGATATCTCGGGCAGGGTAGGTTGAACACCTGGGTCAAATTTGGGTCGGCAGGGCCCTCACGGGTGGGTCATTTTTCGGTCGGCGCCAACACCGATGGGCATCAACATGCGCATGGCGACCTTTCGTTAGGTTGCGACTTCGACGTCGAGTTCCGACTTCAACGCGCCGGGGGGCACATGCGGTCAGGGACCGCAATCGCGCGGCGGGATGCTAGACCCATGCTCCGAGCGCGATGCGGCTCATCGGATCCTATTGTCCGCTCGCTCGCTGCCTTTGATGAACCGGGCATTCGGCCAGTCGGTAGCTGGTTGCCGTAGGCGGGAATGGCCACTGAGGGCGGCCCGTAAGTCGTTGTCGCGTCTACAAGTTCTCAAAAGCGGTGACCATTCCCGCTTCATGGAGCCTAGGAAGCGCTCCTGGCCACTGGTTGACCACTGGAAGGCCGAATGGCCACTACTTAGCCAAGAGAGGCGGGAGAGTTCACTCGGTAGCCGCTTAGATCACGGCAAGGGCAGGGGCCCGCTACCAGCGAATGTGTGGGTGGGTCGGCTTCGGCCAGTACCGCCTGTCCTCCTGAATCAACCCGCCCTGGGGCACCAGCAGGTCCACCAGGAGCCAGTCCAGCACGACCAAGCGCTTGTGGTCGCCATCGTCGCAGGCAAAAGCAATGCCAGATTCGTAGAACAGTCTGACCGTTTCAACGATGGAATCCCCGTTGCTGGGGAACAGCCTGACCTGAGCAAAATGCCTTTGGGCATGGGCGTACATGTCCGCTACCAATGCTCCGAAAACAGCGTCCTCCCTCAGGATCGGCATCGCCGACAACCATATCGTGTAGCAGAGGACATAGACGGGCAGGGCGTCGAGTTGTCGCGCTGAGCGGATGATCAGCCAGAGTTCTTCAAGGGCGTCCAATCGGGTCCGCGCGTCAGCTACCAATTGGAGCACTCTTGCGGAGTACGCATGGATGCCCTGCGGACTCCAAGCTTGTTTGACATGCACGGGATGCCGTTGCAGATTCAGCCGGGGCGCACGGTCCAAATCGGCCAAGAGCGCCATCGACAGCGGCGCTGGATCCAGCAAGCGCCAAAGGCGCCGATTGAATAGGTCTTCGACCGCGGTCCCATGTTTCACGCGCAAGTTGCTGATGAAGTTGGTGGCGCAGGTGGTGACTGTCCCGTCGTCACGGCGCATCGTTCCTTGCCCTGAGCGCCACCAGTCCACCAGCTTGCTGCGTCCGCTGGCCCACTCGGTGGCCGTCTGCCGAGCCGGATCGAACGGTTTCGGTCCAAAGTGCTTGCTCAGCTTGTAGACCGAATTCAGACCGGTCACGTGCAGCGCGGCTTCGACCGTGGCTCGTGCTTGGAGCGCGGACACGGCAGTGGGTTTCCTGTTTTTTTGGAAGTCCAGAAAGTACCGCAGCGAAACGCAGTAGGGCGGACGTTCGCTGTCCTCGCGCTCGTACGGTTCAAAGCTCTCTAGCACAAGAAATAGGGCAATGACTTTCTAGGAATTTAGTTCTACCGCAGCGCGCCGCTTTCCGTCCAGCATCACGTGACCAAGCGGGAAGGCCATGACGACGAGCGAACAACAGGACAAGGGTAAGGACGGAGAAGCTGCAACGTCCAAGAGCGCGTTGGAAGCAGCACATGGCTTCATCGTCGGAGGCCCGACCCTGGCACGCTTGCTCGGCTACAGATCAGGTGATGCCTTCCGAAAGGCGTCGCAACGGGGAATGCTCCCCGTGCACACCTTCACGTTGCCAAACCGCCGGGGGCGATTCGCCCGCACGGCGGACGTGGCGCAATGGCTGGCGTCGCTGCCGTCTGCGCCCGAACCCCGAAAGGAGGACCTATAGGCTAGGACCAGCAGCTTTCTTTTCCGGGGCCTATAACGGAAAACGCCCAGACGGGGGAACGTCCGGGCGCCTTCCTACTGCCGTCATTTACTAGGTGACACATGCAGTTTGAAGGGCCTTCCGCCGGCTGTCAAGCGCCGGCCCCCGCTCTTCATCGCCTGACCGTCTAGGGGTTGGGTACCACCGTGCCCGCCACGGCGGGCCAAAGGAACTGCATGTACTCAATTTCTCAGGCCGCAGACGCGGCCCGCCCCACCACGCCTGCGGCCGATGCGCTGCCCAGGCTCCAAAAGTTGTTCGGTTTCGGCGGGGCCAAGGCGCGTTACAAGGACCATCCCGGCCGTGTCATCCGGTGCATGGATCCGTTCTCCGGCAACCTTGAAGCCTTCAAGTCGCCGCTGAAGTACGAGAACTGGCTGCTGCGCCGGTTTGACCCGCAGGTGGACTATCTGAACGCCTCCGGGGACGCCTGGGCGATCTTGTGCGCAGGCGAGCAGATCCACGTGAAGCCTCAGTTGGTGTGGGCCCATGCTGGCCAGCGAGGTTTCCTAGAAATCGTCGAAGAACCTGGCCGTGCGATCACGGAAACGCAAGCCCGCGCGCTCCAGCTGGTGGCGCGTGCCCATCAAATGCGCTCGTCGATCCGCCGGGTCGACGAGATTCGCGACAGCCTTCGCCTACTGGAACTGCTCGACCGAATCCGGCAGTGCATGGCCTTGCACTACACGGATCTGCGCGAAGAGTCGTGGACCGAACGTATCGCCGAGCACGTCAACGAGCACCGGAAGTGCGCCAGGGGCGACCTGCTCGCTGAGCTGCTGCCGCGATTCCCCGGATGCACAGAGCAGCTCGTGGACTCGGCGCTGTTCTGGCTGCGCCAGCACCAACACATCTTTTTCGACATCGAAGGGGGTGCGTATGGCGACGCCACTGTCATCAGCTGCTAAGCAGCGCGGGCGCGGGTCGCTACGCAACGACCGCATCGACGAGGCCGAGTTGAAGTCCTGGCCGACGGTCGATGAGTCCCTGATCACCGACGCCGATGACCTGGCCCGCTATCAGCGGTTGGCGCAGTCCTTCGAGTGGTACAGCCAGGGTCGAACCATGGCTGTAGTGCTTGCGCAGGCCAAGGTGGGCAAGCGGCGGTTCTTCAAGCTGCTCGAAAGGTGTCGCAGCGGAGCGCCGGATGGCCTGCCCCATGGACTGCGTGCGCTGGTCGAGCGATCGTGCATCGCGACGCCGGTCCGGACGTCCGGCCGAAAGGACGATCCAAAGCAGAAGGAGAGCGCCGGCTACAGCGGGCTTTTCGGGAAGCTGCTGCGCGAGCATCCCGAGATCGAGAAGGAGCTGGTGGCCAAGCTGCGCCGAAAGGGCCAACACCGCCTGGCCCCGAACACGCTGAACTTCCGCTTCGTGCACCGGATCTTCATCAACATCTGCAAGGAGGAGCTGGCTGAGGACGCCTACCCGCTGAACACGCTGTCACAGGGGAGGGCGCCACTGCGGCGTTGGCTGAGGACGGACTTCATCCCGCGCCACACCGTCGCCTGGATGGCGGCGGAATCCGGCCCGGATGCCGCGCAGGCAGCCAGCTATGCCCAGGGCAGCGGCCAGGACACCGCGCCGGTGGCTGTGTACAAGGCTTGGCAGATCGACGAGCAGACGGTCAATGTGCTGGCGCGCTTCGACATGATCAGCGAGAGCGGCCACGTCGAGTCGTTGGATACCGAGCGCTACCAGGTCATCCGCGTCGTGGAGGTACGGGGCGGAGCCAACCTGGCCTGGTCGATGGTGATTGCGCGCCAGGTCGGGGCCCATGACCTCGTCGCGGTGCTGTGGGACGCAGTCAATGGACAGGAGCCGGCCCGAGCAGCCGTGCAGGGGCTGAGCTATCAGCCCGGAGGCGGTTTCCCAGCGAAGGTCTTTCCCGAGCTGCGCTTTGCGCTGCCGTCGGTCATCTACCTCGACAACGCGCTCGCCCACCTCGCCGAGGCTCTGCAGCGTCTGGTGCTCGAACTCTGGGGGGCGACAGTTCGTCTCGGTCGTCCCGGCGTGCCGCAGGAACGTGCCAAGGTCGAGTCCGACATCAAGCTGATGACCGAGCAACTGCTCCACCAGATGCCGGCCGCGACGGGAAGCTCGCCCCGTTCGACGCTGCGCAAGCGCGCCAATCGGGCGGTCAATCAGCGGGTGGACTGCGCCGAGCTGGCGCACACCATCGATACCTACCTGGCCAATCGAAACGTCTCGCCCTCGGCCGCGTGCCACTACGACACGCCGTTCCACTGGATCCGGCGGCAACTGGAAGCAGGTCGCTTGCAGCCGGTCTACCTGCCGGTCGCAAAGCGCTTTGCCCACCTGTTCTACCCCCCAACCATCGCCACCATCCGCGCCGACATGGACCGGGGCCGGCGCCCCTTCGTGAACTTCTTGGGCTCGCGCTATTCCAGCGATGTCCTGGCTAGCTCCTTCCACCTGATCGGCACCAAGTACGCGATCCGTGTCGACCCCAGGGACCTCCGCATCGTGCACCTCTACGAGATCGGCAGCGGCCACCAGTGGGGCCCGTTGCAGGCCTTGGGACGGTGGGGTGCATTTCCGCATGATCTGCGGATCCGGAAGATGTACCTGCTGTTCAAGCGTCAGGCCGAGTTCAGCGAGGGGCCTGCCGATGATCCGCTGGAACGCCTGTACAGCCATTTGCGCGCTCGGGCGTCGACCAATCGCCACGACGCGACCCGGCTCACCTACCTGATGACGTACCTGGAAGGGTGGACGGACGCGCCACAGTCCATCGCCGAGGCCTGCCAGGTGTGGCGCGCGGCCCAGGACGCTGCCAACGACGCAGCGACGCTGGCGCTGCCTGCGCCGGCCAGCGTGCCGGTGGCGCCGCCGCCTCAGGAACCGCAGGCCGGTCCTTCCCCTGCAAAGGCACCCGCAGCACCCGCCGAGGTGCTCCCAACCGCTCGGATCGTCGCCTTCTCGCCCATCGCGCGTCGTCGCGTCACGGGCTGATCGCCTTCCCGGTCTTCAACGCCGCGGGCAGCGCTGCCGCCCGCGCAATCCCAATCTGAAAGGTTTCCCATGGAATCAACCACCCTGCCGGCTCCTACCCCGGTGGTGTCCCAACCCACTGCCGAGCTTCCAAGCGCCGACCTTCTCCCTGAGGGCTTCGTATGGACGCCGGAGATCGAACGCATGGCGAACGCCATCGGCGAGCAGATCCGGCTGGACTCGCCGGGCATGATGGTCAGCGGCGCCCAACGCAACGGCAAGTCCAGCGCCTGCGCCTATCTCGCGGCCGTGCTGCCCTCGGTCATCGGCTACCCGCTGCACGTCGTCATCTGGAACATCCCGGGCGACGAGAAGTACACCGTGCGCGCGTTCCTGCAGGAGCGCCTGGCGCAATGCAACTACGACGCGATCTCTCACCGGGACGTAGCCGTGCTGCGCAAGAGGCTGATCGACGTCCTGGTGGAGCGTACGGCTCAGCGTGCCGCGCGCCGCATTGTGATGATCGTCGACGAGGCGCAGAACCTCTCGCATGAGGATTTCAAGCGGTTGGTGCACATCTTCAACGAGCTCAACTCGCGCTCGATCCGGCCCTTCATCGTGCTGGTGGGCCAGCCGGAGCTCAAGAACCTGACTGATCAATGGACTGCGATGAACTCGATGCAGTTTGTCGGGCGCTTCTGCAGCCGCAAGCACGACTTCCTGGGCATAGAGCTGGCCGACCTCGAGGCCGTGCTCGCAGGCTTTGATGACGAGGAAGATCCTGAGGTGTCGGCGGCCTTCAGGGTCGCCCCTCGGGCCTATGCGGAGGGCTGGCGCATCGCCCACCTGGCGCCGCTGATCGCCGATGCGGTTCGCGCCGTCGCCAGTGCACAGAACGTCCAGGAAGCGGTGCGACTGCCTATGCAGTACCTGCGCGGGTGCCTGCTCTCGATGCTGTACCGGATCGTCCAGGACGGCATGCGCCCCCAGCTCTTCCAGCCGGCGCTAGCCATGCAGTGCCTGATCGACTCTGGCTTCGCTGACGTGCTGCAGTACTACATCCGCAAGGAGAACAAGGGCAGTGCAGGAACTGGCGGCAGGCGGCGTGCTGCAAAGGAGGGCGGTCAATGAAGCCCTTTCCCAAATTCGTGAAGGCACGACACCACTTGCATCACTTCGCCTACTTCAACCATCAGGTGGTGCCTACGGAGTCCTTGCTGGGCCGCTGGTCACGCTTTTGCCTGAAGCAGTGCCTGAGCGCTTCTGAGGCTGTCACGACGCTCGCGCCGTTCGACGCGAAAGCCTGGGTATTGAGGCAAGAGGTTGGCATTCCAAGCCTGGTGCGAGACCGTGCCATGGCGAACTGGGCCAACGGGCAGCGCAGGGTGGCGGAGGTGCTCGGCCTGTCGTCGGTGGACTTGGCGTGCTCGACGGGCGGCATTCTGGGATGCAGCTCTCTTTGCGCCAGGTCCTTCGTGCCGCAGCTGCGGTGGTGTCCGGCCTGCTTTGCCAAGGGGTTTCACAGCGTCGTGTTCCAGCATCGCGCCATGGCGACCTGTCCCTTCCACGGCGATGCGCTGGTCGATGCCTGTCCCAGGTGTGGCCATGAGCACAGGCCGACCTACTGCAGCGTGGCGCGCCAGCCGTTCGGCTGTCCTGGCTGCCAGGAAATATGGCTTCCTCCAGGAAGGCGGCCAGGCCTGCCGATGGATGCGCCCGTCATCGGTCCCATGCTTGAGGACCGGGCCCGGGAGCTGGGCATCACGGACCGTCCGCAGCGGACGTTCGTGGCCCGGTCGACCTGCGAGACCCCCAGCCGGATGACGCGCAGCGCTTGTAGAACCAGCGCACGCTGCCTGGTGTGGCCCCTGGGCATCAGCTCGCACTGGCCAAAATTCCAGACCAGCACGGCGCTCCTGAACGACTGGGAGGTGGAGACGAGGCTCGGTATCCGTGGTGCGGACCAAGTGGCTGCGGTACGGGACTGCCTCAGCTGGCTGGAGCACGCCTGTGGACTGCCCGACGAATCCCGCGCCATACGTCGTCCAAGGAGCATGGCCCCCTCCATCAATAGCCCAATCTCGGTGGCGGCGGTCGCGTTGCACCTGACGATGGTGAAGTACACGAAGCAACGGTTGAAGGAGGACTCGCCGATACCGACGGTCGCGTCCATCGAGCGGGTCTACGACGACGTGGTGTGGACCGGATACCAAGCGAGCAGCGCCGTGATCGAGAGTCCGACTGGCAACGCTTTGATCGCGAGGGCCGAAATACTCACGTACTTCAGCCTTGCGCTGTTGAATGCAACGCGCCTTGCATGCGTCGGCCCGCACGGTTGGGGTGTGAACGCCGACCAGAGGAATGTCAGCGCCACGAACTGGGTGGTCGAGCCCGGGAGCGGGGGGCATCTGCTGCACTTTCGACCTCGCGCGAGCACTCAATCGGTGAAGCGGTTGCTGCATCGCTACCGCAACCACAAGGTGAAGGCATGGCCGGATCACGACCCCATCGGTTCCGTGCGCCACTGGTTCTCTGGCGAAGCTCTTCATTCGACACCTAAGCTCCGCACTGTCGGCACCCCGGCGGGCACCCTTGCTGAGGTCGCCGGCTAACTAGGACATCGCGCGCACTTCTTGCGGCGCGGGCTCGCCAGTTTCTGGCGTTGCTCGCGCCTGTTAGAGATACTGCTTGATGATGGAGGCGCCGCCGCTTCGACGACCGCTAGACCCGGTCTCTGGTATGGCGTTTTTGAGCCCGCTGCTAGGCAAGGATCTTGGATGCCCACGACACTGAACCCAGAAGTCCAAGGAAAGATCATGGCCGGGGAGTCCCAAGGCCTGACCAATGGCCAGATGTTGCCCCTGTATGCGGAGCGAAATATCTTTGGCATCCCACCGGACACGCCGATCTTTCGCATCGTTGAGACCTCGCGTCTGTTCGAGGACATCAGGGACATGCGGCTCTCACACACAGCCGTCAGTCCCAAGAAATGGCAAGACCCCAACGAGAACCCACTGCTTAGGGTGCGCTACAAAGATTCGGTGACGGGCGACGACATCAGCCTGGCGTCCCTGGCAAACGACCTCTATGGGGTTTGCTGGTCGCGATCGCCGAAGCCCGCCTCTGGGATGTGGTCGTACTACTCACATGGCAACCTGGCGGTGCGCTTGCAGACGACGCCAAGAAAGCTACTGGAGGGAGCCATGGATGCGGGCAACCCGTTTTTCATGCTCCAGCACTTCGTAGGTGAAATGAAGTACGTGTCGTCGTTGGAGTTCGACGAGTTCTTCCAGGATCAGGACTATTCGAAGCACCTCGACAGCCTTGGGCAAGGCCTGACCCTCTCGACCATGAGATTGCCTCTCCACTATTCGAGTGAGGAAGAGGTGCGTTTGGTGCTCAGCGTGGACCGCAACCAGGATTGGACTCACAGGAACGTGACGTTCAAGGTGGACTACGCCTCGATTCCGTTCAATTGGGCAAATGTCATCGATTCGGTCGTCGTCGACCCTGACCGAGGGCCCGGCGCGATTCCTCCTGCAATCGCTGAGCTTGCTGCCCTAGGCATCAATTGCCCCGTGATCTAGCTCCCGCTGGGTCAAGCCGCATTTGGCTTCATTGACGTCCCAGCAGCTACGTGTGGCGCTTTCCCGGCGACGAGAAGTACAGCACCCGCTCCTTCATCCAGGAGCGGCTGGCGCAGTGCAGCTATGACGCCATCAGCGACCGCGACACCATCGTGCTTCGCAAGCGCCTGATCGACTTGCTCGTCGAGCGCACGGCACAGCGCGGCGCCAGTCGAGTCGTGCTGATCGCTGACGAGGCTCAGAACCTCACCAACGACGACTACCGTCAGCTTGTGCACATCTTCAACGCGGTCCAGGCGCGCGGCCTACGTCCCTTCATCGTGCTGGTCGGCCAGCCGGAGCTGAAGAATCTCACGGATCAATGGACCGCCATGGACTCCATGCAGTTCATCGGGCGCTTTTGCGGCTGCAAGCATGACTTCCTCGGCATAGAGCTGCATGACCTTGCAGCCGTGCTGGAAGGGTTCGACGAGTACGGCAACGCGCAGGGGTCGGCGGCCTTCAAGGTGGCGCCGGCTGCCTTCGCCGAAGGCTGGCGCATCGCTCAGCTCGCCCCAGTGATGTCAGAGGCGGTCCTCGCCGTTTGCAAGGCACAAAACATCCAGGAGACGGTGCGCTTGCCCATGCAGTACCTGCGCTCCTGCCTGCTGAGCATGATGTATCGAATCATCCAGGACGGCATGCGGCCCATTGATTGGGAGAGGGATGCCGACGACCGGCAGGCGACTGCAGTGAACTGGGCCGTCGAATTCGGTCGGGAAGGGCATGTCCTGTATTTCAGGCCCGGGGCGACCACCGAGTCGGTGAAGCGTCTGATACGCCGCTACCAAAATGTCACCCTCGAAGCATGGCCGGACTTCATTTCTGTGGGCGGCGCTCGAAACCGATGGCCTCGCGTGATCAGGTCCATGATTGAAGGGCTGGCCTATCGCTTCGAGTATCCGAAGCCGTCGACCATGGAAGACGGCCCAGGCGTCACCAGGGTATAAGTGATCCAACGACCTCGAGGCGATGGACGCATGGCTGCCCAGGCGTTTGCACAGGGAAATCAGCCGATTCGCTAGCTGGCTCGAATCGCCGACGCAAAGATGGTCCGCTCGATGTCACGCACGGGATGCTCGCCGGACAACGCGGCATACGAGGGATTCTTTGGTCGTCGCAAGATCGAGATGTTCTTCGCTCTCGACGAGCATCGATGAGTTCGTGGTGCCGGTGGATGCCTACATCCGCCGGTACAACGAAGCTCGGATCAAGAGTTCGGCCGACCCGGCTAGCAAGGCCATCACAGAGGCGACCGATCGAGGATTTAGCCACCTTTCCAATATCACTCTGCATGAATTCATGTATGCGGTGAAGCTGAGTTTCACTATCGACGGTGTCTCCGAATTGGACACGTTGCTCCGATTGCTGACGATTGAGCAACGCGATGCGCTGCCCAGCGACGTCGCTGTGAGCGCGCCGTTGCGCACCGCCATTGAGCGGATTCGAGATATCCCACTTGAGATCCGGAAGGTGTCACTCTTGCACATGAATTGCGCCAACGAGGAACCATCTCCGCCAAGCAGGCGCTCGCCTTCCAGAGCATGCCGAAGCCTTGAAGTTAGTAGAACTTCTTAAGGTCCATTCCGGCGTAAAGCTGGCCGACTTGCGGCTCGTAGCCGTTGAACATCAGCGTGGGCCGTTTCTTGGCGAACAGGCCGTCTTCGCCGATGCGGCGCTCGCTGGCCTGGCTCCAGCGCGGGTGCGGCACGTTGGGGTTCACGTTGGAATAGAAGCCGTACTCCTGCTGCGCGGCCTTGGTCCAGCTGGACACCGGCTCCTTCTCGAGGAGGCGGATCTTCACGATGCTCTTGGCCGACTTGAAGCCGTACTTCCACGGCAGCGCAAGCCGCAGCGGCGCGCCGTTCTGGTTGGGCAGCACCTCGCCGTACATCCCGAACACCAGCATGGCCAGCGGGTGCATGGCCTCGTCCATGCGCAGGCCTTCCACATAGGGCCAGTCCAGCACGCCCGAGCGCACGCCGGGCATCTGCGCCTTGTCGGCC
Organism: Burkholderiales bacterium; assembly: GCA_003963005.1. Classification (GTDB taxonomy): domain Bacteria; phylum Pseudomonadota; class Gammaproteobacteria; order Burkholderiales; family Burkholderiaceae_C; genus Pelomonas. Next base: position 6,476 of record RXJW01000137.1, on the reverse strand, counting down.
AGGCTGGTGAACTCGACGTATTTGGCCTTGGAGGTGGGCTCGACTTTCTTGATCACCTCGGCCAGCGAGTAGCCCACCCAGGGGACGACCATGCTCCAGCCCTCGACGCAGCGCAGGCGGTAAATGCGGTCTTCCATGGCGCTGAGCTTGAGCAAGGTCTCGATGTCGAAGCGCATCGGCTTGGCGCATTCGCCCTCCACGCTGACCGTCCAGGGGCGTGTCTTGAGCGTGTGGGCGTAGGACGCCGGATCGGACTTGTCGGTGCCGAATTCGTAGAAGTTGTTGTAGCTCGTGGCGTCGGCGTAGCTCGTAGGCTTGTCCATCACCATCGAGCCGGCCACGCCCGAGCGCACAGTGGTCAGCTTGGGGAGCTTACCTCCGCCGTGGACTTCAGGCTGAGCCAGGGACGGCAGCGACGCGGCCGCTAGACCTAACGTGAGCAGCGCCTCGCGCCGCGTCGGGCGGATCAGATAGGTCGAGCGCGGCGTGATCTCACTAGACAGAGGCTCGTGTGGGTCTGTGACGCGTATCAGCATAAGCAAGCTTTCAATCTGACTATTGACTATCGCGCGGCTGATCAGCGCCACGTGAACCAAGACTATGTACGGAGACCATCTATGCACACAGGACCATAGGAAACACTGGACGTCTCAATGCAGTTGAAATGCTTCCTCGACGTCAACAATGGGCCCGGCCCATGCGTATTCAGGTGGACGACTGCAACTTCGCTTGCCGGCGTACCTCGTTTGCGACCGGGTGAAGCAGGTCCAGATCCTCAGTACCGACGACGCTGTAGCCGAGGCCACGCTGCGCCCACGTGAAGCCACCGACCGCGCCGGCCGACTGCTCCATCATCGGGGCCTCACGATCTGCTGCCATTGGACGAACCATGACCGCCATGCGTGTGCCGTCGACACGGTCGTAGAAGAACAGCCCTGCAGGGCCATGCCCAGTGGCAACCAACTTACCGCCCGCGTAGTGGTAACCCGATTGGCTGAGGTCCGGGATAGAGATGGGCCGCTTGAGCTTGTTTGAAACCAGACTCACGAGTTCGTTCTTCCCGGTCTCGGCCACCGGCTCAGAGACGTATGCGGTGAAGCTGGTGCGCGCCTCGCCAGCGAGCGCCATGACGCCAGAACCAGACGGCCCGACCGCACTATGCATCTGCCACCCCCCGAAACCGCCAGTGCCAAGCGCGAGCACAACGGCAGCAGCCATCTGCCAGGCCCAAGGGCTTGGCTTCCGCCGATGCGCTATCAGCATGGACATCTGCAGCCCTTCGGGAATCGGCTCATCGGCGATGTGGGCCAGGGCCGAACGCAACATCTGACGCTGAGAGGCGAGATCGGCAACCGTCGCTGCGGCTTCGGGATTCCGGTCCAGGTACTCCTGCACTTCGCGGCGGCGGTCAGCTTCGAGTGCATCGTCGACGAAGGCGTGCAATTCCTCCTCGACGATCGGGGCAGGTGATGGTGACTTGCTCATTTACTTCATCCTCCGCAAGAACGCTTGCCCCTCCGAGCGAGAAGCCGGCCTCACCTCACCCTCGAGCGCCCGCTGCAGGCGCTCCCGCCCACGCGACAGCCTGGACATCACGGTACCGATGGGAATGTCGAGCGCCTTGGCTGCTTCTGCATAGCTCAGATCTTCCACCGAGACCAGCAGTATGACGCTGCGCTGCTCTTCGGGCAGCGCGGCCAAAGCCTTCATCAGCTCGCCATGCCTGACCCGATGCTCCTGCGCCGCTGGACTGACCAGGGCAGCTTCGTCGACGTCGGCGATATCGAGGTGCAAGCCACGGCGCGCATCTTGACGAAGCTTGTTGACGATAAGGTTGTGGGCAATGGCGAAGACCCATTGCCGCGTGTCTTCCGCTCGCCGTCGCGTCTCCCATTGGCTGATGACCCGTTCCAGGCAGTCCTGGACCAAATCGTCAGCTAAATCGCGATTGCGAACCATGGCACTCGCATATCGACGCAGCGCAGGTATCAGCGGTTCGACTTCGGCAAACAACGCCATTGCTGCACCTCGTCCTAGTTCGATGCCACCTGGACTTGCACCGGCGGCGCTGGCTTGCCGTCCGCCAAGGGCGCAACCACCAGGTAGCGGCGAACAGCCTGCGCTTCGGCTTGCACAATCTGTCGGATAGGACCGATGGCATTGACGATTGCCGATCCTGCCGGATTCGTCATGAAGTTCGCAAGCGGCTGAAGCGTACCGCTGCCGTCGGACTTTTCCGCCAGTGCGAGCACGTATGGCATCTTCGGCTTAAGGCCCGTAACCGAGGCCTGGACCACCTGCAGCAAGCCCTGATCGAACAACGCAACACTGGTCCTGACGGTGCCGGTCTGCGAGCCCGACTCGGCAAGGCTCAACGAGGCGACCTGACCGGCGACGCCCAGCGGTTGCAGGCCCTGCAGTCCGTCGCCCTCAGGAACCGCGTTCGGTACGTACGCAATGGCCTGTGGAGCCTGGCCGATGGGCACGTTGCCCACGACGGTGTTGGTCGACGTGTCGATGGCAGCCAGCGCGTCCGCGTTCTCTAGGCCAACATAGATGCGCGTGCCGTCGCCAGAAGGCCAGATCCCATGGGGCAACTTGCCGACCGGAATCGTAGAGACCTGAGAGAAGTCGTCCGTGCGGAAGACCTTGACCTGGTTCAGCCCCCCGATCGTCACATACGCGAACGTACCTGCCTTCGTTCGCGCGAAGTTGACGTGATTGGTGATGGGGCCCGTCTCGAAGGAGGCCAGGACCGAGAACGGCGGCTTCGCGTCAAACACCATGGTTCGCCCCACATCCTTCAGCGTGAGCCAGACCTGCTTGCCGTCTGGCGTCGCCGCGATGTTCGGGCAAAACGGGCTGTCCTGCTTCACCTTGCCAACGATCTTGTGGGATGCCACGTCAATGACCACGGTCTCAGGGTTGAACGATGAGCATACGTACCCGTATTTGCCATCCGGCGAGAAGATCTGCATTCCCGGTCCTGCCGCCGTGATGACGCGCGCCTTCTCCTGGAACGTGGCGGCATCGATGACCGATACGTAGTTCTCGCCGCGGACCGTGACCCAGACCTCTTTGCCGTCGGGCGTGAAGAAGGCTTCGTGCGGTGAGCGGCCGACGTAAGTCGTGTGCTTGACCGCGTTGGTCGCTGTGTCGACGAAGGTCACGGAATTCGATCCGATCGACACGACTGCCAGCGTGCGACGGTCCGGCGAGAAGCCCAGGCCGTGGACCAGCACTTGGCCCTTGTAGAGGGGGCTGAAGTTGCCCGGCGACGGGTCTCCCAGACGGATGACGCCCAGGAGCTTGTTGTCGACAGGGTCGGTCACCGAGAGGGTGTTGGAAAACTGCTCGGCCGCGTAGATGCGGTCGCGATGGCTCATCGCGATGTCGGGGGCCGAGTCACTGCCGGGGGCTTGGCCAGCGTGCGCCGCGCCCGCCAGTGCGGCTGAGACGAGCGTCAGGAGAAGATGTCTTTGAAGCATTGGGCCTCCTAGTGCGAATGGCGATGGGCGGCCGACGCTGCTGGCGTTGTCGGCACTGCCGTCAGGGGAGAAGGTTGCGTCGGCGCAGGGCCGAAGGTCGGTGCGGGTTCACCGAGAGCCAGGTGCATGGCGGCGATTTCTTGCTGCTGCTCGACGATGATTTCCTGAGCGATGCGGCGCATCTGTTCGTTCTTGCCGTAACGCAGCTGTGCGACCGCCATGTCGATGGCGCCCTGATGGTGGGGGATCATCATGGCGGCGAAGTCCCGGTCGATGTCCCCGGACGGCTTGACCTCCATGTCGGCCATCATCTTCTGCATCGCCGCATCGTTTTCAGCCTGGAACGCTTGCTGCGGGGTAAGCGCACCCGCCCATGCGGCGGCGGTGGCAGCTGAGACGGCGGTCACCCACCGAAGCGTGCGCCAGATGCGCGAAGAACGGGAAGGTGAGTTGCACGGTGTCACGTTTGCTCCTGAAGGCCCAGGATTGAGGCCTGTTGCTTCTGTAGACAAACGACCTTGAGGTTTATTCCGCGTTCGTCGCGATTGGACAAGCATCTGAACAGCTTGCGCCGCGCTACAGCGGGCGCAAGCCAAGTGAGGCTCACTGCGTCACGACACTGGAGCCGGCGCTGGCGGTCGTGACCATCTCGCCGCGCGCCTTCGCGATCTTCGAGACCAGGGAGGCGAATTCGGGAGACGCACGCAGTGCTTGATAGCGGGCCTGCGCAGCCTGGTATTCGGCGCTGTAGGTCTCGGGGGAGTCGCGGGTGTCCAGCGCGGCGAGACCGGACTTGCGATAGATCTCCAGGTCCGCAATGACCTCAGCCCGGGTGCGCGACGAGGCGACATATTGGCCGGGGGTTTGCGACTTGTCCGATGCGGACTGGTGATCGGTGCAGGCCATGGCGGCCGTACCGGCGAGGAGCGACAGGGCTGCGATTGCGACGTGCTTGACGTTCATGGAAGATCTCCGAGAAATAAGGTCCGTGACCTCGATGTGTGGCGAGGACAGTGCCGAGTGGCCCTGCCTTCTCGTAGACAAACGAGCCACGTACTTATTCCGGGTTTCCCCTCAGAAAAATAAGATCACTGGACAGTGACCTGAGCGCCAAGGGCACTCCGACGTTGCGAGAGCGGCTTGGCCAGTTGCTCCTCCCCGTCGACGTGCACCAGGCAAACAACGATTTGCGGCATGCCCGCATCCTCGGTTGCCCTTTGGTCTTGCCGGCCTGCGCGATGGACGCAATGTTCACCTCCAGCAAACCTTGGCCGTGGGTGAACACCATCCGGCGATTCAAATCGCTTCTCGCGTCGTGAAGGTGCCTTCCAACGGGCTATCCGCCCAGTTGAACTTGCCCCACTCGGCGTAGCGCACACGTCTGAATGCATTCACTCTAGACATCGTGAGGCGCGCGCTAGGACAGTTCGTGCGCCGTCAAAGCAAGCGCTGCAGGCGCATTGCGACAACCCGCGCTCCCAAATATTCCGCCGACTTTCGCGCCCTTGTGCGCGGCCTTTCCATGCCCTGACTAGGCGAGATCAATGTGAGCGTCCAGGCGCCCCACGTTGACGGCTTTCAAGATCAGCGACCTAGACTTGAGTAGTAACTCGGTCGGTCGGCTAGTGCTCGTTCGACCGCAAGGAACGGCACGTCAAGCTTCGAGAAGTTCCAGGCAATCGGCCGACACGCAGAAGGTGTGACCGCTGTATCTGCCCCCATCCTCTGCGTCTTCGGTGCCGCCGAATCCGACCCAGTAATAGCCAAGATCGTCAATTTGAGAGATTCTGGTAGCCTTTCCAACGCATGCACGGATTTCCGACTGCTCGTCGGATGGAAGGTCATGCACAAGCCAGGCTGGCACGGCAATCAGGCGAACGGCATCCCCGACTTGAAGCTGTTTTGACATTGGCCAACCCTTTGGTTTAGTTCGAGTGCATCGGGCATCCAGCGATGGGGAAGCAACTCTTCAAGTTTGCTGTTGAGCATTGTCGGCAGCCGCTGCAGCACGTCACGCAGATAGGCCCAGGGGTCGTTCCCGTTCATGCGCGCCGACTGCACCAGGCTCATCACGATGGCGGCGCGCTGGCCCGCCAGTTCGCTACCCACGAACTGCCATGCCTTGCGTCCCATAGCCCACGGTTTGATCTGCCGTTCCAGGTGGTTGTTGTCGAGCGCCACGGCGCCGTCCTGGAGATGCTGCGTTAGCGCGGTCCAATGGCTCAGCGTGTAGTCGACGGCCTTGGCTGCGGCACCGCCATCGGCGACCAGCCGGCGCTCCAGCTCAAGCCACTGTCGTAGCTCGTCCCACAGCGGCTTGGCGAGCCGTTGCCGTTGGGCTTTGCGCTCGTCTTCGCTGAGGCCTTTGAGTTCGCCCTCGACCTCGTAGATGCGCGCGAAGCGCCGCACAGCGTCGATGCCTACGGGGCTGATGCCGTCGTGCGCAAGCTCCTCGAAGTTCCGACGTGCATGAGCGGCGCAGGCCGCGCCGATGCGCTCGGGGTACAGCCGCGGGTCCACCACGGTTTCGTAGGCGTTGTAGCGGTCCGTGAGCAGCGTTCCCGACCATCGTCGCTCGCCGAGCTTCTCGTCGCCGGCCAGGAATGCCACGGGGTACTGAGCACCGCGCCCTCGACAGAACTCGTAGATGACGCCAGGTACCGCGTCGTGCCAGCTCCTCGCGTAGGCCCAGACATAGGCTCTGCGGGTCTTGCCCGCGCCCGGGTCCAGCAAGGCCACTGGCGTCTCGTCGGCGTGCAGGACGCGGCAGTCGAGGATGAAGCGTTTGTGCAGCTCGTACAGCGGCTCCAGCGCTGCACCGGCCTGGCCCGCCCAGGCTGCGAGCGTCGAGCGCGGCGTGTGCACGCCAGAGCGCGCGTTGATGGTCTCTTGTTGACGCCGACCGAAATTTGACCCACCCGTGAGGGCCCTGCCGACCGAAATTTGACCCAGGTGTTCAACCTACCCTGCCCGAGATATCCACAGCTG
>RXJW01000013.1 GCA_003963005.1 Burkholderiales bacterium | reverse complement strand
CTGGGCCGACAGCGTCTCGGCCACGATCAGCAGCACCCACATCAGGCCGAGCGAGAAGCGCAGGCCCACGAGGATGGACGGCAGCGCGCCCGGCAGGATGACCTGGGTGTACAGCTGCCAGCCGGTCAGGCCGTAGCTGCGCGCCATTTCGATCAGGTCGCGGTCGACGTTGCGGATGCCGTGGAAGGTGTTGAGGTAGATGGGGAAGAACACGCCCACGGCCACCAGCACCAGCTTGGCGGCCTCGTCGATGCCGAACCACAGGATGACGAGCGGGATCAGGGCGAGCGCCGGGATGTTGCGCAGCATCTGCAGCGTGGTGTCGAGCAGTGCCTCCGCCTGCCGCCAGGTGCCCGTGAGCAGGCCGAGCAGCAAGCCCAGGCCGCCGCCGATGGCCAGCGCCGAGAACGCGCGGGCGGCGCTGACGCCCACGTGGTGGGCCAACTCGCCCGAGCGCAGCAGTTGCCAGAAGGCCGCCAGCACGGCGGCCGGCTCGGGCAGGATGCGGGCGGAGAGCACACCGCTGCGCGACGCCAGCTCCCAGGCGACGATGAGGGCCGCCGGCAGCAGCCAGGGAACGAGACGCTTGACCATGTCGTCAGCTCGCCGCGGCGGCCTTGGGCGCGTAGTGGTTGGCCACGACTTCACCGAACGGGCCGGTCAGGGCTGGCGCGGCGAGCTTTTCGCGCACGTCCAGCGGCAGCAGCGGGAACACCAGTTCGGCAAAGCGGTGGGCCTCGTCCAGGTGCGGGTAGCCACTCAGGATGAAGGTCTCCAGGCCGAGCGCGGCGTACTCCTGGATGCGGTCGGCCACCTGTTGCGGGTTGCCCACCAATGCGGTGCCTGCGCCACCGCGCACCAGGCCGACACCGGCCCACAGGTTGGGCGAGATCTCCAGGCCCTGGCGCACGTCGGCCTTGTTGAACTGGCCGCCGTGCAGTTCCGCCATGCGGCGCTGGCCGACCGAATCCATGCTCTTGAAGCGGGCCTGCGCCGAGGCGACCGTGGCTTCGTCGAGTTCCGAGACCAGCTCGGCGGCTGCGCGCCAGGCTTCATCCTCGGTCTCGCGCACGATGACGTGCAGGCGGATGCCGTAGTTCAGCGTCCGGCCGCGGGCCGCGGCGCGGGCACGCACGTCGGCGAGCTTCTTCTCGACCTCGGCCGGCGGCTCGCCCCAGGTCAGGTAGGTGTCGACCTGTTCGGCGGCCAGGTCGTGTGCCGGGCCGGACGAGCCGCCGAAGTAGACCGGCGGATACGGGCGGTTCAGCGGCGGGTAGAGCAGCTTGCCCCCCTTCACGCTCAGGTGCTCGCCATCGAAGTCCAGCGACTCGCCGCGGTGGGAGCGGGTCAGCAGCTCGCGCCAGATGCGAATGAATTCAGCCGACTGCTCGTAGCGCGCCGTGTGGTCGAGGAACTGGCCGTCGCCGGCCAGCTCGTCGGGGTCGCCGCCCGTGACGAGGTTGACGAGCAGGCGGCCGCCGGAGAGGCGGTCGAGCGTGGCGGCCATGCGCGCGCTCTGCGACGGCGCGACGAGCCCTGGCCGCAGGGCGACCAGGAACTTCAGGTGCTTGGTGGCGTCGATCAGGCTGGCTGCCACGATCCATGAGTCCTCGCAGCTGCGGCCCGTGGGCAGCAGCACGCCCTCGTAGCCGAGGCTGTCCGCCGCGATGGCGATCTGCTTGAAATAGGCGTGGTCCGCCACGCGGGCGCCGCGCGAGCTGCCCAGGTAGCGGCTGTCGCCGTGGGTCGGGATGAACCAGAAGATCTTCATGCTTTCACCTGCGTGACGACGTCAGCCACCTGGATGGGACGCGGAATGAGGCCGAGTTCGGCGAAGGCGTCGGCCACCTGCTGCTGCTCCTTGACGAGCTCGGGCGTGAGCGGACCGACGGGCGCTGCGCCGCGGCGCTCCACAATGCGCTGGACCGTGGCGTTAGGCAGGCCGGCGAAATCGGCATAGCGCTGCACCGCGTCACGCCGGTCGGCCTGCACGCGGGCATCGGTGTCGGTGAGGGCCTGGAACACCGTGCGCAATAGCGCGTTGTCGCGGCTCAAGGCCCGCGAGGCCAGGTAGAAGGTGTTGTTGCTGGACAGGCCGCGGCTGGTGGCCAGCGCCCGCAGCTCGCCGCTGATCTCGGCGGCGGCGTAGTACGGGTCCCACACGGCCCAGGCATCGACCGAGCCACGCTCGAAGGCGGCACGGGCTTCGGCCGGCGGCAGGTAGATGGGCTGGATGTCAGTCCACGCCAGGCCCGCCTTCTGCACGGCGCGCACGGCCAGGAAGTGCGCGCTGCTGCCTTTTTGCAGCGCCAGCCGGCGACCCTTGAGATCAGCGAGCTTCTTGAGGGGCGAGTCGGGCTTGACGAGCACGGCCGAGCTGTCGGGCTTGGGCGGCTCGGCGCCGACGTAGACGATGTCCTTGCCCGCCGCCTGCGCAAACACGGGCGGCGCGTCACCCGTGGCGCCGAACTCCACGCTGCCCAGGGCCAGCGCTTCGAGCAATTGCGGCCCGGCGGGGAATTCGGTCCATTGGATCCGCGTGCCGGGCAGGCGCTGCTCCAGCAGGCCATAGCTCTTCAGCAGGGCCAGGTTGAAGCTGCCCTTCTGGAAGCCGATGCGCAGCTGCGGCGGTGTTTGGGCGCGCGTCCAGACCGCGGCCGTCGTGGCCAGGATGGCGACGGCCGCGCGGCGCGTCGTCGTGGCGCTCACCGGGCCGCCTCCGCGACCTTCGCGGCGCCGGGCAGGGCGTCGGCCACGCGGATCGGCTTCGGGATCAGACCCAGTGCATGGAAGGTGTCGGCGATCTTCTGCTGCTCGGCGGCCACGGCCGGCGTGAGCGGCTGCACGCCGAACTGATAGCGCGTCAGGCTCTTCTCGACCACCTCGGGCGCGAGGCCCTGCAGCGGCGCGATGACGGCGGCGGCGGCCTTGATGTTGCCCTTGAGCCAGTTGGCCTGGGCTTGCGTGTCGTCGAAGAGCGCCTGGATGACCTGCGGCTGCTTCTCCGCAAAGCTCCGTTCGGCCAGGTAGTACGCGTAGTTGTTGACCAGGCCCCGGCCGTCAGCCAGCACGCGGGCGCCGCTCTGCTGCTCGACCGCGGCGAGGAAGGGGTCCCAGATCACCCAGGCATCCACGGCGCCGCGCTCGAAGGCGGCACGCGCGTCAGCGGGCGGCAGGTAGACGACCTGGAGGTCGGTGGGCTTGAGGCCTTGCTTTTCCAGTGCCTTGACGAGCAGGTAGTGCACGTTGCTGCCCTTGTTGAGCGCAACCTTGCGGCCCTTCAGGTCGGCGACCGTCTTGATCGTCGAGTCCTTGGGCACGACGATGGCTTCGGCCTCCGGCGCGGCCGGGTCGAAGCCGATGTAGACGAAACGCGCGCCGGCAGCCTGCGCGAAGATCGGCGGCGCTTCGCCGACGAAGCCCACGTCGACCGCGCCCACGTTCAAGCCTTCGAGCAGCTGCGGGCCGGCGGGGAACTCCACCCACTTCACGCTCACGCCGAGCGGCGCGAGCTTCTTCTCCAGGGAGCCGTTGGACTTCTGCAGCGTCAGCAGGCTGGCCGACTTCTGGAAGCCGATGCGCAGCGTCGTCTGGGCTTGCGCGTGGGCATGGAGACTGGCAGCCAGCAGCAGCGGAGCCGTCCAGCGGAGCAGGGAGCGCAACGTCATGGTCAATGTCCTTTGAAAAAAATCCCGGCGCCAGGGCGCACCCGATCAGCACCGTGAAGGCGCCGGGATGAAGTCGCCGATCCCGGTACGGGTGGCGAGGAGACAAGCGGTCGGTCAGCGAACTTCGTCAACAGCTCGCGACGGTGTTCAAGGGTTGGCGCAGCCGCGCCGCAACGGGGGCTAGGGCCCGGTCGAGCCGGGCGATCAAGTCCGGCTCCGGCACGAAGCCACCCGCCTCGTGGCGCCGCAGTTGCGCGTCGGTCGCGAAGACGCCATCCAGCACGTGGCGTGCACCGAGCGCGGACAGCACCGGCTTCAGGGCGTAGTCCAGCGCCAGGAAATGCGCTGCGCTGCCCCCCGTGGCCAGTGGCAGCACAAGCTTGTCGCGCAGCGCGTCAGGCGGCAGCAGGTCGAGGAAGACTTTCAGCAGGCCGCTGTACGCAGCCTTGTAGATGGGCGTGCTCACGATGACCAGGTCAGCCACCTCCACGGCGCGCACCGCGGCGGCGATGTCGGGTTGTTGAACGTCTGCCGTCAACAGGGCCTCGGCGGGCAGGGCCCTGACGAGGATGTCGTCCTGCTGGTCGGCGCGGCCCTCCAGGCGGCTCAGCGCGAACTGGGTCAGCCACGCGGAGCGGGAGTGTTCGCTGGGGCTGGCAGAAAGACTGGTGATGTGCATGGGTGCCGAGGTCGGTTCAGGCCCTGCACGATAGGGAGCGACGCTTTCTCGCGGAACGAAGGAAACCGGCGTTGCTTATGCGCAGGTCGGCTTTGGGCGCCGTGAAGCCTGCAATCTGGTCTGTCGGCATGCCTTACAGCCGCGGCCCGCGTCACGGGTGAGATTGAGTGCAAGTCATTGATTCGGATGAAAAAACATGCCGGTGGCCCAAGGTTTGCTTGAGACAAGCGCAAACAAGGATTATTCCCATGAAGACCTGGATCACTGCCCTCTGCACCGCCCTGAGCCTCGCGTCTGGGGCAGCGCTGGCGAGCGCCAATCCCGTGGTCTATCAACAGGCTTGGAAAGGCACGGGCGCCACGGCCTACGGCTCGCAGTTCGACCCCGGCGGCAACGGTGACTTTGCGAAGACCTACGACGATTTCACGCTGGCTGCGGACACCAACATCACGGACGTGCACTGGACCGGCGCGTACTTCCTCACCGAGCGCACGACGGGCGTCAGCAGCTTTTTGATCCAGTTCTGGTCGGACGACGGTGGCCCAAGTGCTCTTCTTTACTCGAGCACGATCACCAATGCCAATGAGACGCTCATCGGCCGCGCGGAGTACGCCTACGACGCCGACCTGAGCAGTGTTTTCGTGGCCAAGGCTGGCGTGAACTACTGGTTGTCGATCCAGGCGACGCTGTTGTTCCCGCCGGAATGGGGCTGGAGCGAAGGCGCGGATGGCAATGGCTTGGCCTTCCAGGACTTCGGCACGCGTTCCCGCCTGCCGGTCGACATGGCCTTCAGCCTGACCGGCCAGCGTGCCGACCTGCCCGAACCGGCCTCGCTGCTGCTTGTGGGTTTGGCGCTGACCGGCGTCGGCATCGGCCGTCGCGCCCGGGCCCGACGCTGATCGGCATCGCGGGCAGGTTGCCCGTTGGAGCCGTTGCCTCCCGAGAAGTCCCGCCGTGGCGGGACTTCGGCTTTTGGGATGTCCGCGAGGGTGCGGATGTTGGTCCCTCCGACAGGAATCGAACCTGTATTTGCCGCTTAGGAGGCGGCCGTTCTATCCATTGAACTACGGAGAGCGGGGCGTGCGCGTCAGTCACGCCGATCAAGGCGGCGCGGATTCTCGCATGCGCTCCGGGGGGTCAGAACTGCGCGATCAGGTGGGGTTGGCCGGCGACGAACGTGAGCAGCCGGCGCGGTTGGTAGAGCGTGCCGTCGCGTGTCGCGCGAGCGATGGCGGCATGGGCGGCGCGCAGCAAGGCTGCGATCTGGGGGCGCGCGCCGCGGCATTGTGAGCGGGGGATGACCAGGGCCAGGTCGAGTCGGGCGTGTGGAGCGTCTGCCACTTCGAGCTGGGCGCTGACGACCAGTGTCAGCGGCGTGCTCAGGCGCACGTCGAGATCGACATCCACGTGCTGGTCTTCGGCCACCGGCAGCGGTGTTGGCGGGCGGGTGATGAGGCAGGCGTCGAACATGGCGCGCATGCTGGCGGTCTCGTGTGACAGGGCGTGTGGGCAGGCCCGCCCTGTCGGCGTAGGACGAGACCGAAGTCACACCGGGCGCACTTGTCGCGCAGCAGACTGTGCGCCGCGAGTTCAGGCGCTCAATTCCATTTCCATTGCCAGATCAGGTCCAGCGCGTTGTCGTCGCCTCCCTGGGCTCGCAGGGTGAAGCGCTGGGCGATGCGGTAGATCAGCTGCCAGGAGCCGGTGGTGGCGTTCAGGCTGCGCTCGTAGCCCACGTACCAGCGCCGCGAGAGCTGCTTGCCCAGTCGCACGATGGTGGCGCGCGTGTCGTCGTCGCTCTGCGCGAGGGACAGCTCGTCCAGGCCGAGGTTGCGCAGCACCTTGCCGGTCGGGCCTTCGCCTTCCCCGCTGAGCAGCGCGAGGGCCGCGCGTTGCAGCAGCGCCGTGTCCGTGCGGCCCAGGCCGTCGGGGCCGCGGCCGAGCAGGAGCCAGGACAGCTTGTCCGTGTCGGCCATCTCGGGCTCGGCGTACAGGCTCACGCGGGGTGCGAGCGCCGTGCCGCCCACACGCACGCCCACGCGCACGTCGAGGTTGGGCCGCACCGCGAGCATGTCCAGCGACGGGTTGTCGTAGGGGCCGGTGAAGCTGATGTCGCCACGCTCGATGTCCAGCTTCTGGCCGTAGGCGGCGTATTGCCCGCCACCCGCGGCCAGCTTGCCGTTCACGCGCAGCGGGCCGTTGTTCTGCGTGACCTGGAGCTGGCCGCGCAAGGTCGTGGCGAGCCCCCGGCCACGCACCTTGAAATCGCGCCCGAAGTCCACCGCCAGGTTGACGCTCGTGGAGCGCGCGGCCTTCGGTGCGGGGGGCGCCGTGGGCTCGGCATCGCGGGCGCCGCGCAGCACGGTGACGTCGTCGGCCAGCGCCGGGGCGTCGCTGCGGGTGAAGTCGAACAGGCCTTCGTCGGCGGCCAGCTTGCCGTCGAGCTTCAGGCCCTTGGCGTCGAGGTCCAGTGACGCCGCACCGCTGGCGATCAACCGGCGGTCCACGCGGGACAGCACCCGCAGCTTGTCCGCCGTGATGTCGACGCGGGCCGTCGGCTGGGCACCGAGCTCTGCCCGCCCGGTGGCCCGCAGCCAGCCGTCGCCGCCCCGGGCTTCGAGCTTCGTCAATTCGGCGTGCTGGCCCTTGAGGTCGAGCCGGAAGCGCCCGTCGGACACGTCCACGCCGTACAGCAGATGGCGCAGCGACAGGTTCTCGCCTTCGGCCCGGCCGGTCAGGTCCGGCGCGCCCAGGCGGCCGGCCAGCTGGAGCGTGGCCTCGGCCCGGCCGCCGAGGCGCCACCCGGCCGGCACCCAGCTGCCCCAGGTGGCGAGTTGCGCAATATTGGCCTGCAGCACGCCCTCCACCGGCGTCTGCGCGTCCGGCCACAGGCCGGCGGGCCGCAGGGCCAGCGCGCCGCCGAAGCTGCCCAGTTCGGCACCGGCCACGCCCTGGGCGATGCGCCACACGCCGTCCTGCACGTTGAGCGCCAGGCGCAGGTCGGTCAGCCCCAGCGCCCTCGCACCGAACTCCTCCGTCACGCGGAGGTCGCCGCTCTGGCGTTCCAGCAGCAACTCGGCGGTGAGACGGTCGGCGAGCTGCAGCGATGCATGGCCGGTGATGCGCAGGTCGCCGCTCCAGCCGAAGTCGGGCTGCCAGCGCGCCAGCAGGGGTGCCACGGCGAGGTCTTCCAGCTGGAGGTCAGCGCGCGCTTCGGGCTGCTCGCCACCCCGCCAGCTCAGCCGCTGCCAGCGCACGAAAGCGCCGCCCACCTCGGCGCGGCCCGGCTCGGCCGTGAGCTGCGGGCCCTCGGCGCTGGCGGTGACGGCGATGTCACGCGCCGCCAGCAGGGCCGGCGTGCCGGGCCGCAGCGGGCCGACCTCGATGCGCCCGATGCGACCCGTCCAGCCGGCGCCGGTCCAGCCGCCACGGGCCTGGAGCTGGGCATTGAGCATCAGGTCCTGCGGCTCGCGCGGGATCTTGCCGCTGAGCTGGACTTGCAGGTCGTGGGCGGCGCGGCGGCCTTGCAGGTCCAGCTTCAAGCTGGCGAGCTGCACGGCCGGATCGCGCAGTTGCGTGGCCTCCACGGTCAGTGCAATCGGTCCGTCACCCTCGGCGGCCGCCAGGGGCAGGGACCACCGCGCCTTGGCGCTGGCGATGCTGCGACCCAGCGCCTTGGCCTGGCTCAGGGCGAGGCGGCCGCTGCCGCCCACTTGCCACCCGGCGCGGCTGCGAACGAGCTGGTAGCTGCCTTCGGCCTCACCCTGGCCGGCGACGGCGGGTTGCCCGAGCACGGCCAGCAAAGGGTTCAGCTCCGCGAGCGTGCTGGCCTTGACCGATGCCGTGCCGCTGACACCATCGGGCTGCGCCTGCCCGAGCACCTGCATGCGGCTGTTGCCCAGGCGCCCGTCTACGTCAAACGCTGCGGCCTCGGTGGCCTGCGACCGGCCGAGCTTGAGGCGGCCTTCCAGCGCCAGACCTGCCAGCGCACCGGGCAGCAGACGAGCGTAGACATTGCCCGTGAGACTCGCCGGCGTCCTGCCACGCAGGTCGATGTCGGCGTCGATGTTGAGCCGCGTCGGGCCGGGCAGCCGTGCCCAGGCAGAGCCCGGCGCACCCCGCCACAGCAGGTGGGGGTCGAACTGCCGCACCTGGGCCTTGAGCTGGGCCGTGCCCGCCAGGTCGATGCGCCCGCTGGTCTGCAGTGTGGCCTCGCCGCTGGCGAGCTGGGCGTCGGCAATCTGCCAGGCCGTGCCCTGGCCTTCGACCCGCGCCTTGAGGCGCAGCGGGCGGGACTCCAGCGTGCCCGTCAGGTCCATGCGCACGCTCAGGGGGCCGGTCTTGCTGCCGGCGAGGTTGAGCGGGCCGTCGAGCCGGGCCGGGGTGGCGCGGGCATCGAGCGCTTCGGGCCGCAGGTTCTGTACTCGGGCGTCGAGCTGCCAGCGGCCGTCGGCCCCGCGCTGGCCCTGGCCCTGCACGCGGGCGCCACCGGGCAGCTCGGCGTCGAGTGCGCTCAGGCGCAGGCGGGTGGGCTGGTCGGGGCGTCCGGCCACGGCCAGCACCAGGCGGTTGACGGGCAAGGCGCCCTGGTCCCAGCGGCCGGCGGCAGGGTTGCGCAGGTCGGCCTGCAGCGTGGCTTCGGCATCGCGCGCCGGGGCCAGCAACTGGGCCGTGCCGCTGAGCGCGGTGCGCGGCAGGCCGGGCATCAACGCGGCGAGGTCGAGCCGATCGGCCTTCAACGCCAGGGCATTCACCGGCCAGGGCGCGAAGGGACGGACCTGGCCCTCGGCCTTCAGCGTCTGGTGTGCCGCTTCCAGTTCGGCCTTGGCTTGCAGCTCGGTCAGCCGGCCGGTGACGGCGACGGTCGCCTGCCAGGGCAGGTCGGTGGCCTCCGTCTGGCGGACGCTGGCCGTCGCCTCGGTCCGCATCGGCGCCGCAGTCTCGATGCGGGCCTCGCCCGCCAGCGTGAGGTGCTGCCAGCGGGCCGACGTCAGCGTGAGGCGGTGGGTGCCGTGGCGCGGCAGGTCCAGGCGGGCGGCCAGGTCCTGCAGCGGCGGCTGGTCGGCGGCCCAGCTCAGGCGGCCGATGCGGACCTGCTCGATCTGCACGCCGACCGGCAGGCTGAGGTCGGGCGGCGGCGAGAGCGGTGTGCTGCTCGGCGGGGTCCTCACCAGCACCTCGTCCACGCTCAGGGTCCGGGCCTGCACCAGGCCGCTCCTGGCGCTGATCCCGAGGCCCGACCAGCGCACGCCGCGCAGTTCGGCGGTGCCGCCGGGCCAGCTGATGAGCATTCGCCTGGCGCTGAACTCGCCGGTCAGCGAGCCCTCGGGGGCCTCGACCTGCACGCCCGGCAGATGCGCCATCAGCCAGGCGCCTCCCGACGGGCGGTCGAGCAGCCAGGCGACGGCGACCACCGCCGAGATCGCCAGCAGCAGCAGGGCGATGAGCCCGATGCGCAGCAGCCGCGTGACGCGCTTCATAGCGTGATGCCGACGCTGAAGTGCAGGCGCCACTTGCCGGTCTCCTGCGCGCGGGCGGCGTCCACGCGCAGCGGCCCGACGGGGCTGCGCCAGCGCACGCCGGCGCCATAGCCCACGACGGCGCGGTAGTCGGACCAGCGCGAAGCGGCATTGCCGGCATCGACGAACAGGGCGCCCCACACGCTCGGCAAGCTCATCGTGAACGGGCGTGCGACTTCGATGCTGCTCGTGGCCATCACGCGGCCACCGACCGTCAGCCCGTTGCGTTGCACGCCCAGGCTGCGATACCCGTAGCCGCGGACGGAGTCATCCCCGCCGGCAAGGAAGAGCAGCTTCTCGGGCACGCCGACACGCTCGGCGGCGAGCACCTGCGCCACCTCGGCCCGCGCCGAGGCGTACCAGCCGCCCAGGGGCTGGTAGGCGCCGAGCTTGAACTGCACGCGGCCGAAAGGGTTGCTCGTGTCCGTGCCGCCGCCGCGGGCATAGCCCAGACCGAGCAGGGCCAACGCCTGGTGGCCGTCAGTCGGCAGCAGCGAGCTGTCGAGCCGGCGGCGGATCCATTGCTGGTTCAGCGACACCGCCAGGTTGGTGTTGACCTGACCGCCTGCGGCTTCGCGCGCGCGCAGCAGTTCGACATAGCTCAGCCGTTCATCCCGTGCCGATTCGTACAGGCGGCCCAGCCGGAGTCCGAGGTTGGTGGCGACGGTGTCACCGCTGCGATCCCGCTCGAACTGGAAGGCTGCGATGTTGCGGTGCAGATCGGGCTGCGGGTGCGAACTGAGTTCGAGTTCGGTGCCCCGCAGGTCGCGGCTGAGCTGCAGCTTGCTGCGCGCGCGCACCGGCAGGTCGAACGGGCGGCGGTGCAGGTGCTCGACGCTGATGCTCTGGCCGTTGTTGCTGTGGTAGCCCACGGCGACGGTGGCCTGCTGCAGCGGCGACTCGGTGACCGTGACCTGCACCGGCGTCGTGCCGTCGGGTTCGACGGTCTCGGGCAGCAACTGCACGCGCACCGCGTCGAAGAGCTGGGTCTTGGCCAGGCGTTCCTGGAACTCGGCAAGCTTTTGTTCGGTGTAGGCGTCGCCGGCCCGGTAGCCGGTCAGGCGCTCGATCGTCTCGCGGTCCTGCCGCTTCAGGCCTTCGATGCGCAGGGCACCAAGCCGCGCGCGGTTGCCGCTGGCCAGCACGAGGCGCAGTTCGGCCGTGTGAGCGTCGGGGTCCACGCGTGCCGCCGTTTCGGCCCAGCGGGCGAGCGGGAAGCCGCCGGCGCGTGCGCGCAGCAGCAGTTCGCTCTTGCTGGTGGCCCATTGCGCTTGCGTGAACGCAGCGCCCGGCTTGAGGGCCCAGGCGTTGCGCAAGCTCTCGCGCAGGGTCATGCCGTCGTCTTCGGCCAGGCCCTCGGTGAAGGCGATGTCGAGCGTGCCGACGCGGGTCAGCGGGCCGGGTGTGACGGTCAGGCGCAGTCGCGTCTCGTCCGACGGGTCGCGGCTGACCTCGGCCTGGGCGTTGAAGTAGCCCTCGGTCTCCAGCAGGCTGGCGGCCTGGGCCGGCGCGGCAGCGGCCAGGCGGGCCAGCTCGATCGGGCTGAGCGCGGCTTCGCTGGCGCGGTAGCGGGCGAGGTCGAGGTTGTCCTGCAGCAGGCTGCGCAAGGCACTGTCGTCGACGCGGATGTCCAGGCTGTAGACGGCCGGGGCATCGGCCGGCAGGCCCGGCGCGGGCGGCGCTGCCGGCACGGGGGCACGGGTGGCGCAACCGACGGTCAGGGCGGCCAGGACGAGCAGCACGGCGGCGCCGGCGCCGCGCGTCATTTGCTCAGCAGCCGCATCGCGCCTTCGAGGCCGGAGAGGGTCAGCGGGAACATGCGCTGCTGCATCAACTGCTGGATCAGCGCGATGCTCTGCCGGTACTGCCAGACGCCTTGCGGCTCGGGGTTGATCCACGCGTACTTCGGGAAGGCGTGGGTAAGGCGCTGCAGCCATTCGGCGCCCGCCTCGTCGTTGTTGTATTCGACGCTGCCGCCCACCTGCAGGATCTCGTAGGGGCTCATCGTCGCGTCACCGACGAAGATGAGCTTGTAGTCCTTGTTGTACTTGCGGATCAGGTCCCAGGTGTTGAGCTTCTCGGCGAAGCGGCGGCGGTTGTTCTTCCAGACGAAGTCGTAGACGCAGTTGTGGAAGTAGTAGAACTCCAGGTGCTTGAACTCGCTCTTGGCGGCACTGAAGAGCTCTTCCACGCGGTGCACGTGCTCGTCCATCGTGCCGCCCACGTCCATCAGCAGCAGCACCTTCACCTTGTTGTGCCGTTCGGGCTGCATGCGGATGTCCAGCAGGCCGGCGTTGGCCGCGGTGCCGTGGATGGTGCCGTCGAGGTCGAGCTCGAGCTCCGAGCCTTCGCGGGCGAAGCGGCGCAGGCGGCGCAGCGCGACCTTGATGTTGCGGGTGCCGAGTTCGAGCGTGTCGTCGTAGTCGCGGTAGGCGCGCTGCTCCCACACCTTGACGGCGCTCTTGTTGCCGCCCTTGCCGCCGATGCGCACGCCCTGCGGGTTGTAGCCGCTGTTGCCGAAGGGACTGGTGCCGCCGGTGCCAATCCAGCGGTTGCCACCTTCGTGCCGCTCCTTCTGCTCCTCGAAGCGCTTCTTGAGCGTTTCCATCAGCTCGTCCCAGCCCATCTTCTCGATGGCGGCCTTCTGCTCGGGCGTCAGTTCCAGCTCGAGCTGCTTGCGCAGCCACTCCAGCGGCACCTCGGCGGTGAAGTCGGTCAGCATCTCCACGCCCTTGAAGTAGGCGGCGAAGGCGCGGTCGAACTTGTCGTACTGGGTCTCGTCCTTGACGAGGCTGGTGCGCGCGAGGTGGTAGAAGTCGTCGATGCTGGCCGCGCCGCCGTGCTCCGGGCCGCCGATGACGCCGGCCTGCAGGGCTTCCAGCAGGGTCAGGTACTCGGGCACGGTCACCTTGAGCTTGGCGGCTCGCAAGGTGTAGAAGAACTGGATCAGCATGACGGGGCGCCAAGGCAGGGTTGCCTGGGATTATGCAGAGGCGGCAAGCCCTGCGCCCGCGGCGCGGCCGTGGCCGGGGGCTGGCGCCGTTACAGCTTGTCCACCATGACCGGCCGGCCGGTCAGGTAGCCCTGGATCAGCCGGAAGCCCATGTCGCGGCACACCTGCGCTTCGGCCTCGACCTCCACCCCTTCGGCCAGCGGCACCGAGCCCAGCTCCAGCACCATGCGCACGAGGTCGCGCACCATGCGCTGCTTGCGCTCGCTGGCCTCGTGCAGGTTGCGCACGATGCCCATGTCGAACTTGACGAAGTGCGCCGGCACCTCGGCCAGTTCGTTGAGCCGGGCCTGGCCGGCGCCGAAGTCGTCGTAGGCGAAGCGCACGCCGATGCCCTGCAGCCGTGCGGCCAGTTCGCGCATGCGCTCGACTTCGACGACCGCGCTCTCATGCACTTCCACGACGAGGTGAGGGCGCCCGGGCAGCGCCAGCAGACCGTGCAGTGACTCGAAGAACTCGTCGGTGAAGGTCTCGCTCGGGTGTGTGTTGACGAAGATGCCCACACCCTGCGCCTTGGGCGCGATCGCGGCCACGCCGTGGTGGCGGAAGGCGGCACTCAGCTCGGCCTCGCGGCGCAGCGAGGCCGCCATGCTGAACAGGTGCATGGGCGAGCCGGGCAGCTCCGGGTGCGTGCAGCGCCCCAAGAGCTCGTAGGCCAGCAAGGCGCCCGAGTGCGCGTCGACGATGGGCTGCGCGGCGGCGGTGAGGCCGCGGCCCCCGAGGAATTCGAGGAACTGCGCCTCGTGGCGGACGAAGTTCTGGCTGAGCTGCTGCGTGCCCGACACCATCTTCGTGCGGTCTTCGCCGAAGCCGGACAGGGTGGGCATTTCGTCAGCCGCACCGCCGGTCAGACGGAACTCGGCGTGGCAGAAATGGATGATGTCGTTGGGCGCCAGGGCACGCGAGCCGGTCAGCCGCTCGCGGTTGACGAAGGTGCCATTGGTGCTGCCGAGGTCGACAAGCTGCAAGCCGCCCGCGCCGTCCGTCTGGAGTTCGGCATGCCGGCGCGAGAGGCCGGCGCCTTCGATGGTCAGGTCGTTGCCGGTGTCGCGGCCGACGCTGAAGGGCAGGTGGTCGACACGGTGCGTGACGCGAGACCCGTCGGCGACGATGCTCTCCAGGAACCAAGGCCCACTGCCCATGCCACCCTCCAGTCTGCGGCCGATGCACGGCGGAGTTCGGCACATTCTGAAACACATCCGTGCCGCCGCGCATCCGCCGAACCCCGGGGGAGGGTCCGGCCGGCGGGGCCGCGTGCGCGCGTCAGCGGCAGGGTTCGACGCGGAACTCCACGCGCCGGTCCAGGGCGTCCACGGCGTTGTCGGTGCCGCTGCCCACGAGGTTCTCGCGCCAGCCCATGCCGTTGACCTTGGTGCGCTGCGCCAGCGGTGGGGCTTCGGCGGCGAGGCGCTGCTGCATGTAGGTGGCGCGCTGCAGGGACAGGGCGTCGTTGCCCTGCTCGGTGCCGGTGCGGCTGGTGTGGCCGACGATGGTCATGCACACCCGGGCATTGGCGCTTTCCCGGGCGATCTGGCGCAGCCACATCGGGTAGGGGCCGCTCACCTTCGGGTCCGACCAGAACTCGGTCGTGGCCGGGTTGAAGAGGAACTTCACGTCGAGCTTGCTGGCACGCAGGCCGTAGGCCACGATCTGCCCGAACGCGGCTTCCGCCTCGGCCATGCGGCCCAGGCGCACGTAGTTGAGATAGATGCCGTTGAGTGTGCGCAGCTGCTCACCGCCGGACTGGGCGCGCGCTTCCTGGTACTTGGCCAGCGACTCCGGGAAGCGCTCGGCGTTGTAGAGCACGCCAGCCTCGTTGATGACGCTGGCCACGGCCACGCGTTCCATGTAGAGGCTGTTCGCGGCGCGGCCGGGCGGCGTCAGCGCGGTGATGGCGTAGCCCTCGACCACCTTGTCCTTCACGAGCACCGGGCTGTCCTGGTAGAAGGCCAGTGGCGTGTGGTTCAGGCCGTCGTCGCGTGCCAGTGCCGACGCCTGCGCCACCACCTGGCCGGTCTTGAGCTCGACGAGCGCCAAGTTGATCTGCAGGCCCCGCTTGCCCGGCACGCCGAGCAGCCGCGTGAGCGTGCCGGTCAGCAGGTACTGCACGCGGGCCAGGTTGTCGGCCTTGAAGGGCAGCAGGTCGAAGCTGCCTTCCTTGCGTGCCGCCAGCCGCTCCGCGATGCGGCGCTCCAGCAGCAGCGTGGCCTGCGTCTGCTGCGCGCTGGTCACGTCGATCATCGGGTCGACAACGACGCTTTTCTTCGTGATGTGGGATTCAACGACCGCCAGGAAGGCCGGCAGCTTCTGCGTCTGGCTCACCAGCCCGTCGGTCGCCACGACGATGGCCTCGCTGAACGAGAGCTCGTTGGTGGACACCGTGGGCTGGGTCGGGGCCGTGGCGAGGCAGCCTGCCAGCAGGGACACCCACCCGAACAGCGCAGCGCGTGCCAGCTGGACTGAAAGACGGTGACGACGCGTGAGGCTGGCGCAGCTCATCGGCATTCCTTCTTCAGGTAGGCGGCTTCGCTCGGCGTGAGTGGCTCGAGTGACGCCTTTTGCAGAATATCACTGCACCTCGCGCCTCTCGGGGCCGCCGCCGCGGGGGCCGTCCGCTGTTTGGAGGATGGCACCTGGGCCGATGCCGCCGGTACGGAGGCCGAGGCGACCGGCGTGTCCTGCGGCACGGGGTTGGACGCAGGCGCTGGCGCCGAGGCGGGGGCTTCTGCGGGCGGGGGCGCCGGCAGGGGAGATGCCGTGTGCGAGGCCGCCGGCTCGGGCGTCGGGGCCGATGACGCCACCGCGGCGGGCACGTCGGCCGGCGTCGAGGGCGCGCTGAGGCGGTA
Source organism: Burkholderiales bacterium (assembly GCA_003963005.1). Classification (GTDB taxonomy): domain Bacteria; phylum Pseudomonadota; class Gammaproteobacteria; order Burkholderiales; family Burkholderiaceae_C; genus Pelomonas. The sequence continues at coordinate 60,249 of RXJW01000013.1, read as the reverse complement.
GCCGCCCCAGGCGGCTGCCGCCAGCGCCGCCAGCGCACCCAGGCCCAGCAGCAGCGGGCGGCGCGACGTTGCCGGGGCCACGGCAGGCCGGGCGGGTGCGGGCGCGGGCGGTGTGGCCGGCGCGGCAGGCAGACCAGCCGGCGCGGCCGGCACCGGCGCGGGCGAGGGCAGGGCCGGTGCCGCCTGGACCGCTGCGGGCGCCGACAGCACCGTGGCATCGGGGGCCGGCGTGGCCACGGGTGCGGCGGGCGGTGGCGGCGCGGCGGGCGTGGCTGCCGCCAGGCGCTCGGTCGGCGCCGTCGCGGCGAGGTCGATGTCGGGCAGCAGCACGGTCTCGTCGCCGCTGGGCACGCCCAAGGCCCGCAGCTCGTCGAGTTCGAGGGCTTGCGTGTCGTCGGCCGTCAGCAGCGCGCGGAACTCGGCGATCGTCTGCGGGCGGTCCTTCGGGTGCACGGCCAGGGCGCGGTCGATGGCCGCAAGGAAGGCGTTGCCACAGCGTCCGGCGGCCGCGGTGGCGAGCGGCTGCAGCTGGTCGTCCAGCAGGCGCTCGACCGACGCCACCGTGCGCCGACCGCTGATGGCCGCGTAGAGCACGCTGGCCAGCGCAAAGATGTCCGTCCACGGGCCCTGGGTCACGCCCGGCATGTCGCCGTACTGCTCGATCGGGGCGAAGCCCGGCTTGAGCATGGCGGTGAGCGCATGCGTCTGCTCGCCGATCACGCGGCGGGCGGCGCCGAAGTCCAGCAGCAGCGGGCCATGCTCGGTCAGCAGGATGTTGTCGGGCGCGATGTCACGGTGGTAGCAGTGCGCGGCGTGCAGCACTTCCAGCGCGTCGAGCAGCGGCATCAGCCAGGCGCGCACCTCGCGCTCGGTGGGCAGGCGGCCGAGCCGCGCGAGCGCAAGCTTCAGCGTTGGCCCTTGGTAGTAGGGCATGGCCATGTAGGCGGTGCCGTTCTCTTCCCAGAACTGATGCACCTTCAGCAGCGCGGGGTGGTCGAAGCGCGCCAGCAGCTTGGCTTCGTTGACGAAGCTGCGCAGGCCGATCTGGAAGGTCTCCTCGTACTCCGGCGACTTGACCAGCACCGTCAGCGACTGCCCGGCGCGCGCCGCCATCGACGACGGCAGGTACTCCTTGATCGCCACCTGGCGTTCCAGCACCACGTCGGTCGCCAGATAGACGATGCCGAAGCCGCCTTCACCCAGCACGCGGTCGATGCGGTAGTCGTGGATGCGCGTGCCGTTCGGCAGCGTGTGGCCGGGTTGGAGCGGTGGCGGCAGCGCCACCGTCGGCTCGGCGGGCGCGGGCGCTTCGGGCCGCGGGTCGGCTGCGTCGCTCATCGACGGGGCGCGGCCGCCAGCCCGCCTTGCGCGCGCAGGGCAGGCCGCAGAAGGGCGCAGGAATGGATCATGAGCACTCGCCTCCGGGGTGAAAACGATTATGCAGTGCGATATTCCCGCGTTGACGGGGGGAGGGCGCGGCTAGCATGGGTCGCATGTCGCTCTCGCAGGACCCGCCTTGAAAGCTGCCTTGCCGCCCGGTGCCGATCCCATGCTGCTGCAGTTGGCCGACACGCTCGTGCACGAAGGCGGCCGCTGGCATGCGCGTTACGGGCCGTGGCTGCTGGAGAGCCACTTCCAGCCGGTGTTCAGCTTCCCGCATCGGCGGGCCGTGGGCTACGAAGCGTTGCTGCGGGTGTCGGACGACAGCGGGCAGGTGGCGCCGCCCCTCAAGTTCTTCGAGCAGCTGGGCAGCTTCGAGGCGCAGTGGGCGGCCGACCGCCTGTGCCGGCTGCTGCACGCGCATAACTTCGTGCACGAGGCCGGCGACATGGGCTGGCTCTTCCTCAACATCCACCCGGCGGTGTTCGTGCATGGTGCGCTGCAGACCGAGGCCATGGCCGCGTCCGTGCGCACGGTGCAGTCGCTGGGCCTGCCCATGCACCGCCTGGTGCTGGAGGTGACGGAAGACGTCATGGCCCAGGAGGTGGATTTCGAGCAGGCGGTGTCGGCCGTGCGCCAGACCGGGTGCCTGCTGGCGCTGGATGACTTCGGGGCGGGGCATTCCAACTTCGACCGCATCTGGCACATCCATCCCGAGATCGTGAAGCTGGACCGCAGCCTGCTGCGCCGCGCCTGTGGGTCGCCGCGCATCGCCCGGGTGCTCGCGCAGATGGTGTCGCTGCTGCACGAATGCGGCTCGCTCGTGCTGCTGGAAGGCGTGGAAACACGCGACGAGGCCCTGCTGGCGCTGGACGTGGACGTCGACCTCGTGCAGGGCTTCGTGTTCGGCCGCCCGGTGCCCGGGACGCTCGGGCCGAGCGGCGCCTCGCAGGAGATCGACCAGATCTGGGCCCTGCTGGACGAGCGCCACGCCGCCAGCCGCCTGGCGCATGACGTGCGCATCACGCCTTACCGGGCCGCGCTCAAGGAGGCACAGCAGCGGCTGGCCTACCAGCCGCGGGGCCTGGCCTGCGCGGCATTGCTGGCGATGCGCGGCGTCCAATTGGCTTTCGTGCTCGACGAGCAGGGGCGACATGTCGACGAGCCCATGCTGCCGCCCGGCAGCGAGCCGCTGAGGTCGGACCCGCGCTTCGAGCCGCTGGGCCTGCCGTCGGAGGCCCGCTGGGCGCGCCGGCCCTACTTCCGCCGGGCACTGGACGAGCCGGGCGTCGTGCAGATGACGCGACCCTACCTCAGCCTGTACGGGCCGCGGATGTGCGTGACGCTGTCGGTGGCCGTGCCGGTGGCCGGGCGCCTGCAGGTGCTGTGCGTGGACGTCGACTGGGCGGGCGAGGCGGCCTGAGCACCGCGCCGCGCCTCGCTCAGCGCCGGCCGGCGGTGTGGCGGGCGAGCCAGTCGAAGAACTCGCCGTACCAGAGCCGGCTGTTGCGCGGCTTGAGCACCCAGTGGTTCTCGTCCGGGAACCAGACGAGGCGCGAGGGCACGCCGAGCGACTTCAGCGTGTTGTAGTAGGCCAGTCCCTGGGCGTCGGGCACGCGGTAGTCGAGCTGGCCGTGGATGACGAGCGTCGGCGTGTTGAAGTGCTTCGCGAACGCATGCGGGCTTTGCGCAGCCACGCGCGCGGGGTCGTCCCAGTACGCGGCGCCCAGTTCCTTGCGGTGCCAGCTGTAGGCATCGTCGGCGTACATGGCCTGCCAGTCGAAGCAGCCGGCGTGGCAGACGTAGGCCTGGTAGCGCCCGGCGGGCACGTGGCCGTTCATCCAGGCGACCATGTAGCCGCCATAGCTGCCGCCGGTGGCGACGATGCGGCGGCGGTCGACCCAGCGCTTCTTGAGCAGCCAGTCGGTGCCGGCCTCGATGTCCTGCAGTTCGAACTCGCCCCAGTGGCCGGTGATGCTGTCCAGGAATTCATGCCCGAAGCTGGAAGAGCCGTGGTAGTTCACGCAGGCGACCACATAGCCGCCGTTCGCGAACACCTGGTGGTTCCAGCGCCAGTGCCAGCTGTCCCCGAAGGTGGTGTGCGGGCCGCCGTGGATGACGTGCATCACCGGCCACTTCCGCTTCGCGTCGAAGCCGGGGGGGTAGACGAGCCACATCTGCACGTCGTCGCCGCGGGCCCCGGTGATCGTGACTTCCTCGTGGCGGCCGAAGCGGTGGCGCGCGAGGCGCTCGTCGTTCAGGTGCTCGATGCGGCGGATGCCGTCCTCGGACAGCACCGACAGCCGCGGCGGGAACTGCACGCTGTCGTGGTTCACGACGACGAAGTCTGCACTCAGCGCGAAGCTGCCGACGTGGCCGCCTTCGAAGATCGGCTCGGCCACCCGGTCGCCGAGCAGGAACTGCCACAGGTGGCGGCGGCCGCGGTCCTCGGCCGCAAACAGCACGGATTGGTCGTCCGCCGCCCAGCGCAGCGGGGCGCTGACCTCGTGGTCCCAGTCGTCGCTGAACACGGCCCAGTGGCCGGCCTGGTCGAGCACCGCCAGCCGGTTGGGCTGGTTGTGGCCGAGCGCCTGGTGGCTCGCGAGGAAGGCCAGGTGCTCGCCGCCGTGGCTGTAGCGGGGGGCGGCGAAGTCCCAGTCGGCGTCCTGCAACAGCGTCTGCACACGGCGCGACTTGACGTCGATTTCGGCGAGCGCAAAGCGTGCGTCCAGGCGCTTCTCGGCGCCCGGGTCGTAGGCGAAGGCGATGCGCCGGCCGTCCGGCGAGATGTCGAACGTCTGGGCATCGGGTTCGGCGCGGCTCAGCTCCCAGGACGTGCCTTCGAAGAGGTCAACGGCCTTGCCGGTGGCCACGTCCATCACGTGCAGATGCGGCACGCGGCCCATCGGGATGTGGTGGTCCCAGAAGCGGTAGAGCGCCTCGTCGGTGACGTAGGCGCTCTCCTTGCGCGACTTGTGCGCCCGCAGCGCTGCGGCCTGTGCCGCGGCCTTGCGGTCGGGCCACACCCAGGACACGAAGGCGAGGCGGCGGCCATCCGGGAACCACTTGAAGGACTCGACGCCGGTGGGCACGTGGCCGACACGGCGGGCCTCGCCGCCGTCGGGCGGGATCACGTACAGCTGCGTCTCCTCGTCGCGCTCACCGGCGACTCCGCGCTTGGCCGTGAAGGCGATCAGGTCACCCCGCGGGCTCCACTGCGGGTGGCTGTCCTTCTCGCCGGCCTCGGTCAGCCGGCGCGGCTCGCCGCCGAGCGTCGAGAACAGCCACAGGCTGGTGCGCGCCTGGTTGGTGTCCATCGCGTGAGAGGTCACGGGGGCGACGGCCTGGGCGCCGTCGGGGCTGAGGCTGGGGTCGCCGATGCGGTCCAGGTCCCAGAGGGCCTCGACATCGAAGGCCCGAGTGGTCTTGGTCATGCGCGGGGTCGGGTCAGTTGCCATTGGAGGTGGGCCTTCACCTCGGGCCATTCGCCCGCGGTGAGGCTGTACATGACGGTGTCGCGCACCGTGCCGTCGCGCCGCAGCGCGTGATGGCGCAGCACGCCGTCGCGACGGGCCCCCAGCCGCTCGATGGCGCGCTGGGAGGCGTGGTTGAAGTTGTCGGTGCGCCAGCCCACCAGCCGGGCGCCCAGCGTCTCGAAGGCATGGGTGAGCAGCAGCAGCTTGGCCGTCGTGTTGACCGCCGTGCGCTGCACGCGGCGGGCGTACCAGGTGTAGCCGATCTCCACGCGTTCGATGGCTGGCACGATGTCGTGAAAGCTCGTCGAGCCGATCACGTCGCCGCTGGCCGCGTCCAGCACCGCGAAGGGCAGGCGGTGGCCGGCGGCCTGGCCGGCGAGCGCGGTCTCGACGTAGGCCGAGGTCTCCCCCGGCGCAGGCACACTCGTGAAGCGCAGGTTCCACAGCTCGCCGTCCGCCGCGGCGGCTTCGAGCCCCACGACATGGTCCAGCGTGAGGGGCACGAGGCGGATCGGGCCGCCAGCCAGCGTGACCGGCTGGACGGGCTTCACGGCGCGTCCTTCACGAGGAGCCGGCGTGCCACGGCGCGGCCCGCCCCGCAGCCGCCCACGATCAGCGCCAGGCCGACGAGCTGCTGCGCGTTCCAGTCAGGGCTGGCGATGAAGTCGATGCCGAACTGCCGGCCCAGCCACCAGCCGGCCAGTGCACCACCGACGAAGCCGACGGCGTCGGCCAGCCCTTCGCGCATCGCGCGGTCGAAATCCTGGGCCATCAGCGTTGCTTCATCAGCGGTTGTTGCGTTGCATGAAGACGAGCTTCTCGAACAGCGTCAGGTCCTGTTCGTTCTTGAGCAGCGCACCCACCAGCGGCGGGATGCTGACCTTCTCGTCCTTGGACTGCAGGGCGTCCACGGGTACGTCTTCGGCCAGCAGCAGCTTGAGCCAGTCGATCAGCTCGGAGGTGCTCGGCTTCTTCTTCAGGCCGGGCAGGTTGCGCACGTCATAGAAGTTCTTGAGCGCCGCGGCGAGCAGGTCTTTCTTGAGCGTCGGGAAGTGCACGTTGACGATCTGCTGCATCGTCTCGGCGTCAGGGAACTTGATGTAGTGGAAGAAGCAGCGGCGCAGGAAGGCGTCGGGCAGCTCCTTCTCGTTGTTGGAGGTGATGAACACCAGCGGCCGGTGCTTGGCCTTGATGAGTTGGCGCGTCTCGTACACATAGAACTCCATGCGGTCGATCTCACGCAGGAGGTCGTTCGGGAATTCGATGTCGGCCTTGTCGATCTCGTCGATCAGCAGCACCACCGGCTCGTCCGCCTCGAAGGCCTGCCACAGCACGCCCTTGACGATGTAGTTCTCGATGTTGCGCACACGCTCGCTGCCCTCGATGCCGGCGAGCTGGCTGTCGCGCAGCCGGCTGACGGCGTCGTACTCGTACAGGCCCTGCTGCGCCTTGGTGGTGCTCTTGATGTGCCACTGCAGCAGCGGCCGACCCAGGGCGGTGGCGACCTCCTCGGCCAGCATGGTTTTGCCGGTGCCGGGCTCGCCCTTGATGAGCAGCGGCCGCTGCAGCGTGGCGGCGGCGTTCACGGCCAGCATGAGGTCGGCGGTGGCGACGTATTGGTCGGAACCTTGGAATTTCATGGGGGAAAACCGGGACGAAACCGGTGCTGGAAGGAGGCCGGGGCAGTATAGGAGCCCTCCTATAATCGCCGCCGCTTCAAGCCACGACACACCCCCCGGGACCATGAAAAAACTGCTGCAGATCTCGCTCGCCCTGGCCACTGCCTTCGGTGCCTTCACCGTTCAGGCCCAGGATGTGAACGCGGGCCAGAAGAAGATCGCGATGTGCATCGGCTGCCACGGTATTCCGGGCTACCAAGCCAGCTTCCCTGAAGTGCACAAGGTCCCGATGATCGCGGGCCAGAACGCCAAGTACATCGTGTCGGCCCTGCAGGCCTACGCCAAGGGCGACCGCAAGCACCCCACGATGCGCGGCATCGCGACGTCCCTGTCCGAGCAGGACATGAACGACATCGCCGCCTACTACGAGCAGCAGGCCAAGCTGCCGGCGGTGCCGGAGTCGATTCCGCCGGCACCGGCCAACGTGGCTGAGTTGCTGACCAAGGGCGCCTGCGTGTCCTGCCACGGCGCCAACTTCAGCAAGCCCATCGACCCGACCTACCCGAAGCTCGCCGGCCAGCATGCCGACTACCTCGCGGTCGCGCTCAAGTCGTACAAGACCGAGAAGAACGGCAACGTCGGCCGCAGCAACGGTGTCATGGCGGGCCAGGTCAAGCAGTTCACGAATGCCGAACTGAAGGCGATTGCGGCCTACGTGGGTTCGTTGCCGACCGAACTGGCCACCGTGCCGCAGGGCAAGTTCCGCTGAGGCTCCGCCTCGCCTGCCGAAGCCGCCCTCGAGGCGGCTTTTCTTTTTGCAGCGAGTCAGGTTGGGCGTGCATTGCTGCACGCTGTGCCGCCCACCCCCCGGGGATACTTCGCCTGGTGCTGCGCCATGCTGAAAAAAATACCGGTTTCTGATGTGACGCTTGGGATGTACCTCCAGTCGCTGGAGGGCTCGTGGCTGTCTCACCCTTTCTGGAAAACGAAGTTCGTGCTGGCCGATCCGGCCGACCTGGCCGCGCTGCAGGGCAGCGGCGTGCCGGCCGTGTGGATCGACGTCAGCAAGGGTTGCGACGTGGGCGGCGTGGTCGACGAGCCGGCGCCGGTCGTCGAGGTGCTGCCCCCACCGCCGCCCCCGCCCGCCCCGCCGCCGCCCGCTCCCCGGCCCCCGGAGCCGCGTGCCCGGTTCGAGGATGAAGTCGGCCGCGCGGCCGAGGTGCTGCACAAGTCCAAGCAGGCCGTCACGGCGCTGTTCAACGAGGCGCGGCTGGGCAAGGCCATCGACTCCGAGCGCTGCCTGCCGATCGTCGAGGAGGTCGCCTCATCCCTGGCGCGCAACCCGTCGGCCTTCGTGAGCCTGGCCCGGCTCAAGACCAAGGACGACTACACCTACATGCACTCCGTGGCCGTCTGCGGCCTGATGGTGGCCCTGGCGCGCCACATGGGCCTGCCCGACGACCAGGCCCGCGAGGCCGGTCTGGCGGGCCTGCTGCACGACGTCGGCAAGATGCAGATGCCGCTGGAGGTCTTGAACAAGCCCGGCTCGCTGACCGATGCCGAGTTCGCCGTGATGCGCAGCCATCCCGAGCGCGGCTGGGAGTTGCTGAAGGACGGCGCCAAGGTGCCGCCCACGGCGCTGGACGTCTGCCTGCACCACCACGAGAAGATCGACGGCACCGGCTACCCGCACAAGCTCGCCGGCGAGCAGATCAGCCAGATGGCCCGCATGGGCGCGGTCTGCGACGTCTATGACGCGATCACCTCCACGCGGCCCTACAAGGCGGCGTGGGACCCAGCTGGCTCGCTGCAGCGCATGGCGCAGTGGAAGGGCCAGTTCGACCCGATCATCTTCCAGGCCTTCGTGAAGAGCGTCGGCATCTATCCGGTGGGCACGCTGGTGAAGCTGCAGTCCGGGCGCCTGGGGGTCGTCGTGGACCAGAACCCGGCGTCCCTGGTCACGCCGCGGGTGAAGGTGTTCTATTCGACCAAGTCGAACATGCCCATACCGATCCAGCTCGTGGACCTGGCCGCGCCGCTGACTAACGACCGCATCGCCGGCCGTGAGCCGCCCGAGAACTGGAACTTCAGCCATCTCGAAGAGCTCTGGAACCCCAACGCCCGCCGCTGACGGGGCAGCCCCGGCAGGGGCTCCACGGCCCTCCTAAACTGCGCCTTCGCAGTCAGGAGGTGAGTGATGAAACGATGGTGGGGTGTGGCGCTGCTGGCGCTGGCCTGCGGGACCTCGGCGCAGACGCTGCGCTGGACGAGCCAGGGCGACCCGCAGACGATGGACCCGGCATCCCAGAACGAGAGCCTGACCAACATGGTCAACGGCCAGATCTACGAGCGCCTGACCAACCGCGACGCCAAGCTGGCCTTGGTCCCGGGGCTGGCCGTGTCCTGGAGCCAGACCGGCCCGCTGACGTGGCGCTTCAAGCTGCGCCCCGGCGTCAAGTTCCACGACGGTACACCGTTCACGGCCGATGACGTCGTCTTCTCGGTGCAGCGTGCCAAGGAGCCCACCTCGCAGATCGCGGTCTGGGCCAATGCGGTGGGCACGCCGAAGAAGGTGGACGACCTCACGGTGGACTTCCAGCTGACCACCTTCAACCCGATCTTCCTGCAGCACATCGACCAGCTCTGGATCATGAGCCGCAAGTGGTGCGAGGCGCACAAGGTCACGCGGCCGCTGGACTTCAAGAACAAGGAAGAGGCCTACACGGCACTCAACGCCAACGGCACCGGCCCTTATCTGCTGGTCAGCCGCCAGCCCGGCATCAAGACCGTGCTGAAGCGCAACCCGGCCTGGTGGAACAAGTTCGAGGGCAATGTGCAGGAGGTGGTCTACACGCCGATCGCCACGGACGCGACGCGCCTGGCAGCACTCGTCTCCGGCGAAATCGACTTCGTGCTCGACCCGGCGCCGCGCGATGTCGCCCGGCTGCGCAACACCGCCGGCGTGAAGGTCATCGAGGGCCCCGAGAACCGGCTCGTGTTCATCGGCATGGACCAGTCGCGCGACAAGCTCCTCTACGGCAACGTGCCGGGCGACAAGAATCCGTTCAAGGATGTGCGCGTGCGCCGCGCGCTGTACCAGGCCATCGACATCGAGGCGATCCGGACCAAGCTCATGGCCGGCCTGTCCGTGCCCACCGGGGCGCTGACACCGTCGTCGCTGGCTTCCTTCGACGACCCGGCCCTGCAGACGCGCCTGCCGCACGACTTGGCCGCCGCGCGCAGGCTGATGCAGGAAGCGGGCTACGGGGACGGCTTCGAGGTCACGCTGGACTGCCCCAACAACCGCTACATCAACGACGAGGAAATCTGCACGGCCCTCGCCTCGATGTGGGCGCAGCTCAAGGTGAAGGTCAAGGTCAATGCGATGCCGCGGGTGCTGTACTTCCCCAAGCTCGAAAAGTACGACACGAGCCTGTACCTCTACGGCTGGGGCGGCTCGGTGACCGACGCCGAGAGCATCCTGACGCCGCTGTACCGCACGCGGGGCGACAAGGGCGTGGGCAACTACAACTTCGGCGGCTTCCGCAACGACAAGGCCGATGCCCTGGCCGCGCAGTCCAGCGTCGAGCCCGACGTGAAGAAGCGCGAGCAGCTGATCCGCGGTGCCCTGACCGAGCTGCGCGAGCAGGTCAACACCATTCCGCTGCACCGGCAGGTCGTGCCCTGGGGTGCGCGGGCCAACGTGACCGCCGTGCACCGGCCGGACAACTGGCTGGAAATCGCCTGGGTGCAGATCGGCCGCTGAGGCGGCAAGGCGCGGCAAGGTCCGGGTTCACCCCGGTATTCCGGCGAACGCGCGGCGCCGCGCTTGGCAGACTGGCCAAAGCCCGTTTCACGCCTGCGCCATGCTGTATCGCCTCGCCCTTGTTTGCCTGACCCTGTGCCTCGCGTCCTGCGGCGGCGGCGGAGGTGGCTCGGATGCATCCAAGCCCGCCACGCCGCCCACGCTGCGAGGCGTCGCCGCGACCGGCGCACCGCTGGTGAATGCGGCCGTCAGCATCGTCGACGGCCAGGGCAAGTCGGTCGGCACGGCCACCACGCACCCCACGGACGGCAGCTACAGCCTGACGCTGAACACGACCAGCCCGGCCGCGCCGCTGTTCGTGCAGGTGCGCGGCATGGACGCCACCGGCGCCCCGCAGGTGCTGCACTCCACGGTGCCGACCGTGTCTGCGGCGATGGTCGCGCACGTCACGCCGCTGACCAACGCGGTCGTCGCCCTGGCGCTCGGCACCGAGCCTGCGCCGGTCTTTGCGGCCGCATCCTCCAGCGGCAGCCAGCTGGCGCAGATGGCCACGGCCACCCCGGCCGCGGCCAGCTTCCTGAAGACGCTGGTGAAGAACCAGCTCACCGACCTGAAGTTCACCGACCCCACGGCCCTGGACCTGCTCGCCGACGCCAGCTTCGCCGCGAACAAGGGCGCGCACGACCTGCTCATCGAAAGTGTGCGCGTGGACCTGGCCCGCTCCAGCCGCAACCTGCCGCTGCTGCAGATCGGCAACAAGTTCCTGGCCGTGCCCACGGCCGAGGTCGTCGTGGACCTCGGCACCGCACAGACCGAGCTGCTCAAGGCCAGCGGGACCCCGGCCAACGCGATCACGTCCACGTTGAAGGCTGCCACCAGCGCGACCACGCTGTTGGGCAACCTGCCGGGCCTTGACGACCTCGGTGCCGCACTGAACCAGCTCATCGCGCAGGGGCGCAACGTGAGCGCCATCCTGGGTAACGCACTGGTTGCCGGCTACGACAAGCACGACGGCCGCAGCAAGACCGACGTGGCGGGCATCCTGTCCACTTACACCTCGGCCAACCGCCAGTTCGGCCGCTTCCAGCTGGTGGGCTGCGCAGACGATGCTCCTGCCAGCGGCAATTGCGCCAAGGTGCTCGTGAGCGCCCTGGTGAGCGATGCCAGCGGTGCGGTCGTCGACGTGTTTGCCGATGCCGTCAGCTACAACAAGTCAGCCACCACGACCAACAAGTGGAACCTGATCGGCAACGGCAAGAAGCTCGCCTTCGGCGTGTCACCGCTGGCTTTCCTGGCGCTCGGCGCGGATGGCAGCACCAACAGTGCCGTCTCACCCAATCCCGGCATCGGCTTGCAGGTCGAAATCCAGGCCCAGACGCCCGACCCCATTCCGACGAACCCGCCCATCCAGTTGCTGACCTCGGCCACGCTGCAGATGCCCGGCGGCTTCAGCATCCCGTTCGGCTACTGCAACCGGCCGAACCTGTGCGTCTCCAGCACGACGGGCGCCACGAGCCTGATTCCGACGGGTGGTGTCGGCGACGTGGCCATCCAGCGCGCCGCCGTCGGCTGGATCGGCACCGTCGACAGTGTGCGGGCTGCCCGGTTCATCGCGAACTACACCATCGCCGGCGCGACCGAAACCCGCACGGCCTACCTGCGCGCCGACGTGCTGGGCGACCCTGCTGTGGCCCGGTTCCCGACGCTCGACGGCATCAGCACCGGCGCGCCGCTGCTGGCCGGCAACCTGCAGAGCGGCACGCTGGCGATCAACTGGTCGACCTGGGCGGCGGCCAACCCGGACCTGCGCCTCATCGAGGTCAAGCGCGTCTTCACGCCCACCGCGGGCGGCGCCCCCACGGTGCTCGACACCGCAGTGCCACTGCCGGGCAAGACAGCCGTGACCCTGACCACCAGCTACACCCCGGTGGGGGCCGTCACGTCGGAGCTGTGGTTGCAGGCGATGGACAACCAGGGGCGGCGTTTTCACACGCGGTACACGGGCAAGCCCTGAAACGAAAAAGGCGCCCGAGGTGGGCGCCTGAGACGACGTGGTCAAGCCGATTGGCGGAAGCGGTGAGATTCGAACTCACGGAAGGCTCACACCTTCGGCGGTTTTCAAGACCGCTGGATTAAACCACTCTCCCACGCTTCCAAGCGGCTGCATTCTAAGGCGGCCGGGCGGTGCCCCTCGGCGTCAGCCGCCGGGCTTTTGCGCCTGTTCGCAGTCGACCTGAACAATCTGGCGGGCCAGGCCATCGACCCGGGCCGCCGTGAGGCGGCCGCCCCAGACGCAGCCGGTGTCCAGCCCCAGCAGGTGCGGGCGGTCCAGCAGGCCGAGGGTGGACCAGTGGCCGAAGGCCGTCGGCGTGCCTTCGGTGCGGCGGCCGGGGACGTCGAACCAGGGCATGAAGCCGGGCGGTGCCGCGCCGGCGCCGTCCTTGGTCTTGAAATCCATCTCGCCGTCGGCGGTGCAAAAGCGCAGCCGGGTCAGCGCGTTGACCGTGAAGCGCAGGCGATCGGTGCCGGTGAGCGTCGGGCTCCAGCGCGCCGGTTCGTTGCCGTACATCGCCGCGAGGAAGTCGGGCAGGTCCGGGCCGCGCAACACGGCCTCCACTTCGGCGGCATGCGTGAGGGTGTCGCTGCAGCTCCAAGGCGGCGGCACACCGGCATGCACCATCAGCCAGCCGGCGTCGAACACCGCCAGGCGCTGGTGGCGCAGCCAGTCGATCAGCGCGTCGCGGTCAGTGGCCGACAGGAGATCGTCGACCGTGTCGCCCTTGCCCGGACGCCGCACGCCGTGGGCCACGGCAAGCAGGTGCAGGTCATGGTTGCCCAGCAGGCAGGTGGCGGCAGCGCCCAGCGAGATCAGCCGGCGCAGCGTTGCCAGCGACGCCGGCCCGCGGTTGACGAGGTCGCCGAGCAGCCAGAGGCGGTCCCGCGAGGGCGAGAAGTCCAGGCGCTGCAGCAGTCGTTCCAGCGCGTCGCAACAGCCCTGCAGGTCGCCGATGAGATAGTTCATGGCCCCGATTGTCCCGGCTCGCGCGGGGCTGACACGCAGGCAAGGGATCGCACGATGGGCGGTGTCACGCCCATCTGCTAGTCTCTCGGGCTTCGTTTTTGACCGCGCGCCGCCTGGGGTTTACCCTTGCCAGCGCCTTCGATGGACACCGCGCTCGTTCTCTTCCTGATCGTTCTCAATGGACTTTTCGCCATGTCGGAAATGGCGCTGACGGCCAGCCGCAAGGCGAGATTGCAGGTGATGGTGGAGAGCGGGGAGGGCGGAGCGCAGGCCGCGATGGACCTGCACGACAACCCGACCAAGTTCCTGTCGACGGTGCAGATCGGCATCACCGGCATCGGTGTGCTGAACGGCATCGTGGGTGACGCGGCCTTCTCGGGTCCGTTGTCGGCCTGGCTGACCGAGACCTTCCATCTGAACCCGCACGCGACCGAGATCGCGGCCACGGCGCTGGTCGTCGTGATCATCACGCTGCTGACCATCGTGTTCGGCGAGCTGGTGCCCAAGCGCATCGGCCAGATCTACCCCGAGACCGTCGCCCGGCTGGTCGCGCCGACGATGAACTTCATCTCGATCGCCGCCCGCCCGCTGGTCCGACTGCTGAGCGTCACGACGGAAGCGACCCTGGGCCTGCTGGGGCTGCGCAACAAGACGCAGCGGGGTGTCACCGAAGAAGAGATTGCAGCAAGCCTCGAAGAGGGCCTGGATGCCGGGGTCATTGAGGAGCACGAGCATCAGATGGTGCGCAACGTGTTCCGGCTCGACGAGCGCCAGGTCGGCTCGATGATGATTCCGCGCGCCGAGATCGCCTGGCTCGAGGTGGATGCCACGCCGGCCGAGGTGCTGGCCGTGCTGCGTGAACATGGGTTCAATCGGTATCCAGTCTGCCGCGGCGGCCTGAATGACGTGCTCGGCGTGGCCAATGCGCCGGCCCTGCTCGCGCGCATGCTGGAGGGCCAGCCGCTGGATCTGACCGCAGGCCTGGAGCCTCCGCTGTTCGTGCCCGAGACGCTGTCGGGCATGGAGCTGCTGGAACATTTCCGCGTTTCGGACGCGCCCCTGGTCTTCGTCGTCGATGAGTACGGCGAGGTGCAGGGCGTGATCGCCGTGCGCGACGTGCTGGAGGCCATCGCGGGCGAATTCAACGCCCCGAGCGATGGCGATGCGTGGGCGGTGCAACGCGAGGACGGGAGCTGGCTGTTCGACGGCCTGATCCCCGTACCCGAGCTGAAGGACCGCCTGTCGCTCAAGGAACTGCCCGAGGAGGACCGTGGGCGCTACAACACCCTGGCCGGCATGATCATGCTGCTGCTGGGTCGTTTGCCGCGCACGACCGACGTCGTGGAGTGGGACGCGTGGAGATTCGAGGTCGTGGACCTCGATGGCAAGCGTGTGGACAAAGTGCTGGTCAGTCGCCTGACCGAACCTGAAGAGAAGGAATCATGAGCAATCCCCCGATGTACGGCGAACTGCTGCCGCTGGACCGCGAAGTCCACAAGAACCTGAAGCTGGACACCGCACAGTCGGTCATTCCCCGCGTTGCGAAGCAGAACTCGGTCTTCCTGGCGGCCGTCGAATTCGCTGACGCCTGCAAGGAATATCCGATCGTCTTCGTGCGTGCCGGCAGTGGCGACGACAGCAAGGCCGCCGTCGCCCCGCTGGCCGTGCTCGGCCTGCGGCCGGGCTCGAACCTGTTCGTCCAGAACGACCAGTGGACCGGCAGCTACGTGCCCGCCTATGTGCGCCGTTATCCCTTCGTGATGGCCCGCATGGACGAGAACTCCAACAACCTGGCCGTGTGCTTCGACACGACCTGGACGGCCTTCAACGAGACCACCGGCGAGGCGCTGTTCCAGAACGGCGAGCCGACCGAGTTCGTGCTCAATGCCAAGACCTTCCTCGAGAACTTCGAGCAGGAGGCCGAGCGCACCCGGCTGATCTGCGAACTGCTCGTCGACCTGGACCTGCTGCAGGACATGCGCTTCGAAGCCACGCTCGCCAACGGCGAGAAGATCGACGTCGAGGGCTTCCTGGCGCTGGATGAGAAGAAGTACGCCGAGCTGCCCGACGACAAGGTGCTGCAACTGCACCGTAACGGCCTGATCGCGATGATCGAGATGCACCGCCTCTCGCTCACGAACATGAACCGGCTCGTCAGCAAGTACGCCTGAGCCCGGTCGCAGGTGTTGTGAAAGGCCACGCCCCGCGTGGCCTTTTTTGTCTGAGGGGCACGCCAACTGCGACTTCTGCACGCAGGCGTCGCCTGGATCAGTGACGGATGAACCCGGCGGCGTGGAAACAGGATGTATCCGTCTGTGAAACGACACGCTTTCGGACTTTTCAATCCCTAGACTCCGCCCCTCGGCGCGTTGGGCGCCCAGGATGCAGTCCCCATGATCCCGACCTTTTTCGAAGAAAGCCGCCGCGCGCCGCTGAACCCCAACGGCGGCCCGCCGCTGGAGTTGGACAGTGACTTCGGTTCGCTGGACGGCGACGCCTACGACCTCGTCGAGCGCCGCTACGGGGATCGTGGTCTGTCGGTCACCAAGGAAAAGTTCAGCAGCCGCAACGAGGCGGGCGACATCGTCTGCACCGCTCGCAATGGCGAGCACATCGTCGGAACGCTGTCCGTGCGCTTCGACGGCAAGGCCGGCCTGCACGCCGATGCCCTGTTCGCGGAAGAGCTGTCCGACTGGCGCTCGGCGGGTGTCACGCTGTGTGAGTTCGGCAGCCTGGCGGTTGACCGGCATTCGCACAACGCCAAGCGCGTGCTGGCCCAGCTGTTTCACCTCGGCTACCTGCATGCCCACCGCAAGGCCCGCATCCAGCGGCTGGTCATCGAGGTGAACCCGCGCCACGTGGCCTTCTACCGCCGCTACCTCGGCCTGTTGCCCTTCACGACCGCGCGCCACAACCCGCGCGTGAACGCACCGGCCGTGTTGATGAGCATCGACTTCGAGACCGTGCGCGAGCAGATCGCGCTGTGGGGAGGCCGCCCGGAGGCGCTGACCCAGGCGCGCTGCCTGTACCCCCTGGCCTGGGACGAAGCCACCGAAGCCTCGATGCTCGCCAAGCTGCCCTGATCGGCGCCGCCGGCCTCAGCGGCCGGTGCCCTTGGGCTGACGGGCATGGTTGGCGCGCAGGTCCTGCGCGGCCATCTCGGCTGTGGTCTGGATTCGCGCCAGGCGTGTCTCGGGCTTGCGGGCGGCGGCAATCCACTCGAGGATGTTGCGCTTGGACGAGCGCGGGAAGCGCTCGAAGTAGTCCGCAGCCGGCGGATGCGCGTCCAGCGCTGCCTGCAAGTCCGCCGGCACGGCGAGCGTCTCCACCTCGTCCAGGGCCGCCCAGCTGCCATCCGCTTTCGCGCGCTCGATCACGGCGAGCCCGGCGGCCTGCATGCGGCCTGCCGCCATCAGGGCTTCCACGCGGCGCTTGTTGACGAGCGACCAGGCACTCCCCGCGCGGCGTGGTGACATGCGCCGCATCGACCGCTGGGCGTCCAGGGCCCGCGGCAGGCTGTCGACCCAACCCCAGCACAACGCTTCATCCACGAGCTCGCTCATCGGCACGTGGCGCTCGGGCACGCTGACTTTCCACGTGACGAGCCACACGCTGCCGGTTTGCGTGTGATGGGCCTGCAACCAGCGCTGCCAGGCCTTCAGCGACGTGACCTCGACCGTGGGCTGTGCATCGGCCGGCGACGGGGTGTCAGTTGAGGTTCGCATGGCGGTCTCCTGGGGTGGGCGCGGGGAGGGCATGGCTGGCGCTCCCGCAGGGGCGCCTGGCGCATCCTGTCGGTTGAGCGGATTCTTCTCTATCGCCATGGTGCGCGGGGGCGAGGTCACCTGCCTTGGATCGAACCGGGAGGTCGTCCGCTAGAGGTTCAGCCTTCAAGGGGGGGCTCATGCGAATCGGACTTCGGGCTAGCTGCCTTGTCCTGGTGGCAACATTCTTCGGCGGAAAGGCGCTTGCCGATGAGCCTGCAAAGGCGCTGGAGCCGCCCGAGTTCTTCGTGCGGGTCGTGCTGACCCCCGATGCCGAGGCCTGGATGCGCAAGACGGGCGAGACGATATGGGTCAGAGGGCTGTTTGAAGACGAATTCGGCCCGGATGGCATCTGGCTAGGCGAGACCGAGCTGACACTGACGACCAGCAGGCTTGCGCATATCCACGGCATCAGATTCCATCCGCGTTTGGCGCGGCTCATGTCGGGCGTGGACTACGAGGTGCTCATCAACATCGGCAGCGGCCGGAAAACCTCCGACCTCAACTACCTGGATTGCGACACGCTGCAAGGTCCCATCAGTCAATTCCAGGGGCGCATCTCGCAGGTCGACTGCAAGCTCGCCCAGGCCATGCCTCCGAGCAAATCCATTCGTCGTTTCACGGGCCAGATGAATGGCAAGGAGTTTCTGTCGCTCTGCTCAAGTGAGGAGCTGGCGATGCCACGCCCGGCGCAACGCCGCAACGAGGCCTTTTGCACCGGTTATGTGAAGGGCGTTATCCATGCGCACGACGGCTTCCTGAGCAGCGAGCGGCCAATCAAGCGCCATTTCTGCATCCCACGCAGCGTCTCAGACCTCGACATCACACGCGCGGTCGTGAAGTACCTCGAAACCTCGGGCGTGGCCGACCATCTGGGCACTTACACCTTGGCTGCATTGCACGTCACCTACCGCTGCAAGCCGGGCGACCGTTGAAGCCATCGCCCTTAAGTCCGGCTCTGAGCCTGGTCTTGCGCCGGGTTCGTCGCGCCCCGCGCGCGAATCCGGGTACTGGTGGCGACATGAGGCCCAGAAACAACAAAGCCCAGCGGGTGAGGCTGGGCCAACTGCTTGATTTGTTTGGTGCCGGCAAGAGGAGTCGAACCCCCGACCTTCGCATTACGAATGCGCTGCTCTACCAACTGAGCTATGCCGGCCCGCTTGTGCAGTGATGCTTGCGGTGTTCAGCGTTGCCGCCGAAGCCCGCCATTATAGCCACTATTTTTGAGACGCCTCAAGGTGGTAGGCCGTGATCCGTTCGACTTCGTTTTTCGAGCCCAGGGCGACCGCCACGCGCTCGTGGAGCTTGGTGGGGTGCAGGTTCATGATGCGCTCGGTGCCGTTGGTGGCGGCGCCGCCGGCCTGCTCGACGATGAAGGCCATCGGGTTGGCTTCGTACATCAGGCGCAGCTTGCCGGGCTTGTCGGGCTCGCGCTGGTCCCAGGGGTACATGAAGACGCCGCCGCGCGTGAGGATGCGGTGCACGTCGGCCACCATGCTGGCCACCCAGCGCATGTTGAAGTCCTTGCCGCGCGGGCCGGTGCTGCCGGCCAGGCATTCGTCGATGTAGCGCTTCACCGGCGGTGCCCAGTGGCGCAAGTTGGACATGTTGATCGCGAATTCCTTCGTGTCCTCCGGAATCTTGACCTGGTCCTGCGTCAGCACCCAGGAGCCGGTCTCGCGGTCGAGGGTGAACACAGCCACGCCGTCGCCCACGGTCAGCACCAGCGTGCTCTGCGGGCCGTAGACGCAGTAGCCGGCGGCGGCCTGCTGCTTGCCGGGCTGCAGGAAGTCGTCTTCACTCACGCCGCGCGAATGGCCCACCTTGCGCAGCACGCTGAAGATGGTGCCGATGCTGACGTTGACGTCGATGTTCGACGAACCATCGAGCGGGTCGAACAGCAGCAGGTATTCGCCTTGCGGGTAGCGGTTGGGCACCACGTAGATGCCGTCCATCTCCTCGCTGGCCATGGCGGCGAGGTGGCCGCCCCATTCGTTGGCCTCGATCAGGACCTCGTTGGCGATGATGTCGAGCTTCTTCTGCACTTCGCCCTGCACGTTCTCGCTGCCGGCGGTGCCGAGCACGTCACCGAGCGCGCCCTTGTTGACGGCGATGGCGATGCGCTTGCAGGCGCGCGCGACCACCTCGATCAGCAGGCGCAGCTCCTGCGGGATGTGGCCGTGCTCGCGCTGCTGCTCGACGAGGTACTGGGTCAGGCTGGTCTGGCGGGTCATGATCAGCTTCCCGAGGCCAGCGCGCGTTCGACGATCTCGCGCACGTCCGGCGACAGGTCCGCCTTGGCGGCCACGCGTGCCACGGCCTCGCGGGCCGCGCTGCGGTAAGGCTCGGCGAGGGCTGCCCAGCGGTCCATCGCACGGGCCACGCGGCTGGCGAGCTGCGGGTTGATCGCGTCGATGGCGAGCACCTGCTCAGCCCAGAACACATAGCCCGCTGCATCGGCGCGGTGGAAGGCGGCCGGGTTGAACATGCACAGCGACGCCAGCAGGCTGCGGGCGCGGTTGGGGTTCTTCAGCGTGAAGTCGGCGTGCTGGGTCAGCGCCTTCACGCGGGCGAACACCCGGCCCTGGCTCTCCGGTGCGCGCGCCTGGAGTGCGAACCACTTGTCCACGACGAGCGCGTCGTCCTTGAACAGCGCGTGGAAGCGCTCCAGGGCCGGCGCCGCCAGTTCGGCGTGGGCGTTCACGAGGGCCGACAGGGCACCCTGCCGGTCGGTCATGTTGGAGGCGTCCTTGAAGCGCTGGTAGGCCTTGCCCGGCCACACGGTGTCGCCGGTCGCCTGGGCGTCCAGCACGAGCATGGACAGCGCCAGGTTCGCCAGCGCGCGCTTGCCGGCAGAGACCGGGTCGGGCGAGTAGCCGCCGCGGATCTGGTGCGCCTCGAAGGCAGCGGCCCAGTCGTCGCGCAGGGCGCTCGCGAGTTGGCTCTGCGCGGCCATGACCGCGGCGTGGATGGCCTGCGGGTCGACCACGTCCAGCTGCTCGGCGATGTAGCTCTCGCCCGGCAGCGTCAGCGCCAGTTCCTTGAAGGCGGGGTCCAGGTCCGGGTGGTTCAACACGCTGCGCATGGCCTCGATGAAGGCATGGCTCAGCACCAGCGGCTGGCCGGCGCGCAGCGACGCCAGGATGCGGTTCAGCGCCAGGCGCTGGCCGGCTTCCCAGCGGTTGAACGGGTCGCTGTCGTGGCGCATCAGCACCAGCAGGGCGGCGTCGGAGAGGCCGTCGTCCAGCACCACCGGCGCCGAGAAGCCGCGCAGCAGCGACGGCACGGGCTCGCTGTCGATGTTCTCGAACGTGAAGCTCTGCTCGGCCTGGTCGACAACCAGCACGGTCTCGGTGTCGCCGGCGGCGTTGAGCTTCAGCGGCGCGCCATGGCGGTCCAGCAGGCCCATGACGACCGGGATCACCTGCGGCTGCTTGTCGGTCTGGCCGGGCGTGGCGGGCGTGGTCTGGGTGAAGCGCAGCGTGTAGGTGCGGGCGGCGGCGTCGTGCTCGCCGTAGGCGGTCACGCGCGGCGTGCCGGCCTGGGAGTACCAGCGCTTGAAGGTGTCCAGGCGGGTGGCCAGCGGCGAGCCGGGGTTGGCGTCGGCAATCGCCTGCGCGAAGTCGTCGCAGGTCACGGCCTGGCCGTCATGGCGCTCGAAGTAGAGCTTCATGCCGGCCTCGAAGCCCTGGCGGCCGACCAGCGTCTGGTACATGCGCACCACCTCCGAGCCCTTCTCGTAGACGGTGGCGGTGTAGAAGTTGTTGATCTCGCTGTAGCTGTCCGGCCGCACGGGGTGGGCCATCGCGCCGCTGTCCTCGGGGAACTGCATCGCGCGCAGCTGGCGCACGTCCTGGATGCGGCACACGGCGCGGGCCGACGCGCTGCCGGCCATGTCCATGCTGAATTCCTGGTCGCGGAAGACCGTCAGGCCTTCCTTGAGCGACAGCTGGAACCAGTCACGGCAGGTCACGCGGTTGCCCGTCCAGTTGTGGAAGTACTCGTGCGCGACGATGGACTCGATGCGGGCGAAATCCACGTCGGTGGCGGTCGCGGGCGAGGCGAGCAGGGCGCTCGTGTTGAAGATGTTCAGGCCCTTGTTCTCCATCGCGCCCATGTTGAAGTCGGACACGCCGACCACCATGAAGCGCTCCAGGTCCAGCGGCAGGCCGAAGCGCGCCTCGTCCCAGACGATGGAGGCGATGAGGCTGTTCATCGCATGCTCGGTCTTCTCCAGGTCACCGCGGCGCACATAGACCTGCAGCAGGTGGTCCTTGCCGGCGCGGGTGCGGATGCGCTGCTCGCGCGCCACCAGGTCGCCCGCCACGACGGCGAACAGGTAGCTGGGCTTGGGGAAGGGGTCGTGCCAGACGGCGAAGTGGCGGCCGTTCTCGAGCGCGCCACTGCCGGTCAGGTTGCCGTTGGACAGCAGGATCGGGTACTTCGCCTGGTCGGCGCGCAGCGTGACCGTGTAGACGGCCATCACGTCAGGCCGGTCCAGGAAGTAGGTGATGCGGCGGAAGCCCTCGGCCTCGCACTGCGTGAAGAAGCTCCCGCCCGAGGTGTAGAGGCCGGACAGCGCGGTGTTCTTGTCGGGGCAGCAGGTGTTGCGGATCTCGAGCGCGAAGTCGGCGTCCGGCGCGTTGTCGATGATCAGCTCGTGGCCCTCCTGGCGGAAGGACACGCTGCTGCCGTCGATCAGCACGCGCAGCAGGTTCAGCTCTTCGCCGTGCAGACGCAACGGGCCATGCGGCACGGCGTGGTTGCGCTCGATCTGCATCTTGCTCGTGACCAGGGTCTTGGCCGGGTCGAGGTCGAAGGTCAGGTCGACCTTGCGGATCCAGAACGCCGGTTGCTGGTAGTCCAGGCGTTGGATCAGGGGAGCGGTGCCTTCACGCATGAGGGGCTTCCTAGGGTAGTGAGGGGGTCGGCAGGTGCTGTCGCGCCTGCCGAGTGGCGGCAAGGTCAGATGCCTTGCTTCAGGCTCTCGGTGATGAAGGGATCCAGGTCACCGTCCAGCACCTTCTGCGTCGCCGAGGTCTCGTAGTTGGTGCGCAGGTCCTTGATGCGGCTCTGGTCCAGCACGTAGGAGCGGATCTGGTGACCCCAGCCGACGTCGGTCTTGGTGTCTTCCAGCTTCTGCTGCTCTTCCATGCGCTTCTTCATCTCGTGGTCGTACAGGCGCGAGCGCAGGCGGCGCCAGGCGACGTCGCGGTTGCTGTGCTGGCTGCGGCCGTCCTGGCACTGCACCACGATGCCGGTCGGGATGTGCGTCAGGCGCACCGCCGAGTCGGTCTTGTTGATGTGCTGGCCACCGGCGCCGCTGGCGCGGAAGGTGTCGGTGCGCACATCGGCCGGGTTGATGTCGATCTCGATGGAGTCGTCGACTTCCGGGTAGACGAACAGCGACGCGAACGAGGTGTGGCGGCCGCCCGAGCTGTCGAAGGGGCTCTTGCGCACCAGGCGGTGCACGCCGGTCTCGGTGCGCAGCAGGCCGAAGGCGTACTCGCCCTCCACCTTGATCGTGGCGCTCTTGATGCCGGCGACATCACCCGGCGTTTCGTCTTCGAGCGTGGCCTTGAAGCCCTTGCGCTCGCAGTACTTGAGGTACTGGCGCAGCAGCATGCCGGCCCAGTCGCAGGCCTCGGTGCCACCGGCGCCGGCCTGGATGTCGATGAAGCAGTTGCTCGGGTCGGCCGGGTTGTTGAACATGCGGCGGAACTCGAGTTCCTCGACCGTCTTGCGCAGCTTCTCGACGTCTTCCTCGATGGCCAGCATGCCGGCCTCGTCGCCTTCCTCGCGGCTCATCTCGAAGAGCTCGGCGTTGTCCGCCAGCGAGGAGGTCAGGTGCGTGATCGTGTCGACCACGGTTTCGAGCGTGCGCTTTTCTTTGCCCAGCTCCTGGGCGCGCTTGGGGTCGTTCCAGACGTTGGGGTTCTCGAGCGACGCGTTGACCTCGTTCAGTCGCAATGCCTTGCGATCGAAGTCAAAGATACCCCCTTAGCGCGTCGGTACGCGCTGCGAGGTCGGCGAGGCTGTTGCCGATTTGGTTGATGTGTTCGGTGTCCATGACGGGTTTCCGGCGGATCTTGCAAAAGCGCGGATTTTTGCATGCCACCGCCGAGTGGAGGCACACTCGCCCCCGCCGGAGTGTGGGCTGCCGTGGGTGGCGTCCGGTGGGAGAGAACGCATGCATCTGCAGTCGAGCTGGCGGAAGGTCATCCGCCTGGGGGCCTTGGTGGCCCCGTTGATCGTGGCCGGGTGGGCCCAGGCCGACGCCCCGACGCCCCCCGTGGCGGCCAAGAAGCCCAAGGATGTCACCGTCCACGGCGACCGGCGCATCGACGACTACTTCTGGCTGCGCGAGAAGGACGACCCCGCCGTGCAGGCGCACCTGCAGGCCGAAGCCGCCTACGCGGAGGCTTGGTACAAGCCCTATGAGGCAGCCACCGACAAGCTCTTCGAGGAGATGAAGGGCCGCATCCAGCAGCGCGATACCGCCGTGCCGCAGCGCCGCGGCAAGTACTGGTACAGCTGGCGCATCGACGTGGGCCAGCAGTACCCGGTCTTCTACCGCAGCGCCGCAGCCGGGCCCGAGCGCAAGCTCGACCCCCAGGCTCAGGAGCAGATCCTGGTGGACATGAACGAACTGGCCAAGACGCGCAAGTTCGTCAACCTCAACGGCATGGCCGTGAGCCCCGACGACCGATTGCTGGCCTACGGGGTGGACGCCACCGGCGCCCGCGACTTCGAGCTGCACATCCGCGACATCGCCACTGGCGAGGACCGGGTGCTGGCCTCCACGCCGCATGCCGATGCCTACGCCTGGGCCGCGGACAACCGCACGCTGTTCTACATCCGACACAACGATGCGCGGCGCTCGCACCAGCTCTGGCGTCACCAGATCGGCGCGGCCGGGCCTGACGTGCTGGTGCACGAGGAGCCGGACGAACTGTTCAACCTGGCGCTCACCAAGTCGCTCGACGGCCGCACGCTGATGCTCGGCTCGATCGCCAAGGACACCCAGGACTGGCGCGTCCTCCCGGCTGACCAGCCCGAGGCCGCCTGGCGCCCCGTGCTGCCGCGGCGCACGGGCCTCGAATACGGCATCACGCCCTTCGGTCGCGAAGTGCTGCTGCGCGTGAACGACCGGGGCGTGAACTTCCGCCTGGTCCGGGTCGCGATGAAGCCGGGCACCGGCCCGCTGCTGACCCCTGCCGCACTGAAGGCCGCGCCAGAGCTGATGGCGCACCGCGACAACGCGATGATCGAGCAGGCGGCTGCGTTCAAGACGCATGCCGTCGTGCAGGTGCGCGAGGGCGGCTCGGTCAAGCTGCGCATCTTCCCGCTCAAGGGCGGCGCGCCGCGCGACATCGCGTTCCAGGAACTGGCCTACGGCGCGGTGCTGGCCGAGCAGCGCGAGTTCGATGCGCCGCGCGTGCGCTTCGCCTACAACTCGCTGACCACGCCACCGAGCGTCTACGAGGCCGAACTCGCCACCGGCAAGCTTGAACTGCTGAAGGTGCAACCTGTGCAGGGCGGCTACGACGCGAGCCTGTACGCCAGCGAGCGCCTCTGGGTGAATGGCGCCGACGGCACCCGCGTGCCGATCAGCCTCGTCTACCGCAAGGACAAGCGCCGCCCCGGCCCGCAGCCGTTGCTGCTCTACGGCTACGGCAGCTACGGCTTCCCGACCGATCCGCGCTTCGCCAGCAGCCGGCTGTCGCTGCTGGACCGTGGGGTCATCTTCGCCATCGGCCATATCCGCGGCGGTGGCGACCTGGGGCGCCAGTGGTACCTCGACGGCAAGCTCGGCAAGAAGATGAACACCTTCACCGACTTCGTTGCCTGTGCGCAGGGCCTGGTCGACCGCGGCTACACGCAGCCCAGCCAGCTCGTCATCCAAGGGGGCAGTGCCGGCGGCCTGCTGATGGGGGCGGTCACGAATCTGCGGCCCGACCTGTTCAAGGCGGTCGTCGCCCAGGTGCCCTTCGTCGACGTCATCAACACGATGCTCGACGCCAGCCTGCCGCTGACGACCGAGGAGTACATCGAGTGGGGCAACCCGAACAAGGCCGACGAGTACGCCTGGATGCGCGCCTACAGCCCCTACGACAACCTCAAGCCTGCCGCCTACCCGGCCCTGCTCGCCAAGACGGCAATCAACGACAGCCAGGTGCCGTACTGGGAGGCCGCCAAGTACGTTGCCAAGCTGCGCACGGTCAACACCAGCAAGAACCCGGTGCTGTTCGACATCAACATGACGGCCGGCCACGGTGGCGCCTCCGGGCGATTCGATGCGCTGCGTGAAACCGCGCGCACCTATGCCTTCATGCTGCAGCAATGGGGTCTGCTGAGTGAGTGATGCCTACTGGCGCCGCACCCGACGCCTCACGGTCGGCCTGCTGCTGGCCTGGGGCGTGGTGGCGTTCGCGCCGGTGTTCTTCGCCCAGGACCTGAGCGTGGAGCTGTTCGGCTGGCCGCTGGGCTTCTGGCTGGCCTCGCAGGGCGCGCTGCTCGGCTTCTGTGTGATCGTCATCCTGTACGCGCGCTGGATGAACCGGCTGGAGGCGGAGCCGACCGCCGATCCGCCGGCCTGAGGCTCAGCGGGCCAAGGCCGCCTGGTACATGCGCCGGGTTTCGGCCTCGCCCAGGTGGCGGACGTAAGTGCGCCGCACCCAGCCGTCCTTGACCATGGCCGAAAGCGGCCGGGCCATCTGCTGCGTCATGGCCGGTGCCACGGTGCTGCGGTTGACGTAAAGACCGAGCGGCTGCGGCCGGGCCTCCGGCACATCCAGGATGACCGTGTCAGCCGGGATCTGGCCGTCGCGTCTCAGCTTGACGTGCAAGGCGTTGGGCATCATGGCCGCCTGCACCCGCCGGGCCGTGAGCTTGGCGCTCAGGCTCGTGTAGTCGGCCGAATACTCGGCGCGGCGGATCACGAGCAGCTGCTCGACCTGTGCGTCGATCCGGCTGTTGGTGCGGATGCCGCGCACCACGCCGA
Source organism: Burkholderiales bacterium (assembly GCA_003963005.1). Classification (GTDB taxonomy): domain Bacteria; phylum Pseudomonadota; class Gammaproteobacteria; order Burkholderiales; family Burkholderiaceae_C; genus Pelomonas. Next base: position 34,218 of record RXJW01000013.1, on the reverse strand, counting down.
GCGTCAGCTCAGGGCGCCGCACCACGTCGGCCAGACTCGCGATGCCGTCGGCGGCATCCGGCGCGATCAGCAAGTCATGCTTGGTGAAGCCATAGGGCAGGAAGCTGCCGATGCGGTCGCGCTCGGGCGTCTGCAGCATCGAGGTGATCACATCGATCTCGCCGCGGTCGAACTCCAGCAGCGCCCGCGCCCGCGGCATGAACACCAGCACCAGCGCGCAGCCGCTGCGCGACTGCAGCTCCTGGATCAGCTCCGGGATGATGCCGCGCCACTGGCCCTGCTCCTGGTAGGCGCCCAGGCCCAGGTCGGACACGGCCACCCGCAGGGGGCGGCCGCACTGCTGCTGCGCGCTGGCCGCGAGGCTGCCCACGGCCAGGGCCAGTCCCAGGCAGGTGCGGCGGGCAAGGCGGGCGGTGGGGGCAGTGCGGGCGGGGGCGCGGGCCGTCATGCCCGCATTCTTCTCGAAGTGCTTCAGTCCAGAAATGCCTGCAGTCGTGCCGCCAGGGCCTCGGGCTGGTCGTGGTGCAGCATGTGGCCGGCGTCCTGCAGCGTGGCCCGTTCGAGCGTCGGCACGACGGCGAGACGGGCTTCGAATTCCTCGCGGGGGAAGCGCGTGCCCCAGAAGTGCGTGAGCTGGTCGTCGCTGCCCTCCACCCAGAGCGTCGGCGCCGTGATGCGCTGCCAGCAGGCCAGCACCTCGGCCTTGCGGTACAGCACCGGGTTGGCCAGCTTGTGGGCGGGGTCGGCATTGAGGCGGTAGCCCTCGGGCGTCTCGCGTGACCAATGGCTCGCCAGCCAGGCGGCCTTGTCGGCCGGCAGGCGCGGGTTGGTCTTGCGCAGGCGCTGGGCCACGTCGGCGAGCGTCGCGTAGGGGCGCAAGGTGGGCGGGTCCTTCAATTCGTCCAGCCAGCGGGTCAGCCGCTCCGGCGCGGCGGCGGGCGCGACGTCCGGCATGCCGAAGCCTTCGAGATTGACGAGGCGGCGGATTCGCTGCGGGCGAACGCCGGCATAACTCATGACCACATTGCCACCCATGCTGTGACCCAGCAGGTCGACCGGCGCCTCCGGGCTGACCGCGTCGAGCAGCGCGTCCAGATCACCCAGGTAGTCGGGGAACCAGTAGCAGTCCGCCCCCGTCGTCTCGCTGAGCCCGAAGCCGCGCCAGTCCGCGGCAATCACTTCGCGATCCTCGGCCAGCGCATCCACGACGAACTGGAAGGACGCGCCGACGTCCATCCAGCCGTGCAGCATCACCAGCGGCGCACGTCCGGGCAAGGGCTGACCCCAGCGCAGCACGTGATAGCGCAGGCCGCGCACGGTCAGGAATTCATCGCGATGAAGGCGGCGGGGCAGATAGACATCGGGCATATCCGCACTGTAGGACAGGGCAGTCCGCGGAGAATGTCACCTATGCCACTCCGTCACGACATCCGACCCGCCGAGCCGCGCGATCTGCCCGCCATCGTCCAACTCATCAGCGAACTGGCCGAGTTCGAGCACCTGACCCATCTGCTGGAAGTCACGCCGGCCAAGCTGGAGCCGCATCTGTTCGGTGACGACCCCGTCGCGGAATGCCTGGTCGGCGAGGTGCAGGGCGAGGTGGTGGCTTTCGCGCTGTACTACACGAACTTCTCTACCTTCCTGTCCAAGCCCGGCCTGTACCTGGAGGACCTGTATGTCCGCCCGGCACATCGCCGCAGCGGCCTGGGCAAGGCGCTGCTGATCGAGTTGGCGCGCACGGCCTGTGAGCGTGGCTATGGCCGCTTCGACTGGACCGTGCTCGACTGGAACGAGGATGCCATCCGCTTCTACCAGAAGCTCGGCGCCGAGGTGATGCCTGACTGGCGCATCTGCCGCCTGACCGGCGACGCGCTGGAGCGCTATGCCGATGGCGACCGGCCCAGCCTGTGGTCGCCGTCAGCCTGGCTCGGGCTCTGACACCGGGCGGCGCGGGGCCGCTCCGGGCAATCCATGAGGCCGGCCCGCAGCGGGCTGGCTAGCATTCGCCCCCTTGTCCCATCCGCGGGGTGCATGACCTTGGACGACCGCTACGAGCCACTGCACGCCGCCTTCCGCTGGCAGGTGCCACCGGACTTCAACATCGCCGAGGCCTGTTGCGGACGCTGGGCGCGCGACACGCCCAATGCGCCGGCGATCTACTTCGACAGCGAGAGCGGGTGCCGGGCCCAGTACAGCTACGGCCAGTTGCAGCGCGCCGCCAACCGGCTGTCCAACGCACTGCTGAACCAGGGCGTGCGCCGAGGCCACCGGGTGGCCATCGTGCTGCCGCAGCGTTTCGAGACGGCGGTGGCCCACATCGCGCTGCAGCAGATCGGGGCGGTCGCGATGCCGCTGTCGATGCTGTTCGGTGCCGAGGCCCTGGCCTTCCGACTGCAGGACAGCGGGGCCGTGCTGGCGATTGCAGCCTGCGAGGTGCTGCCCGCGCTGCGCGAGGTCAAGCCGCAATGCCCGGCGCTGCGGCGCGTGCTCGTCGTCGGGCAATGCCCGGTCGACTGCGATGAACTGCCTTGGCTGGAGGCACTGCAGGCAGAAGCGGCGCGGTTCAGGCCCGTCACGACGCAGGCCGACGATCCGGCCATCCTCATCTACACCAGCGGCACGACCGGCAACCCCAAGGGCGCGCTGATCCCGCAGCGGGCGTTGATCGGCAACCTCACGGGCTTCGTGGCGAGCCAGAACTGGTTCGGCTTCGACCCCTTCGACCCGACCCGCCCCAGCGACGCCGTGTTCTGGAGCCCGGCGGACTGGGCCTGGACCGGCGGGCTGATGGACGCCCTGCTGCCCACGCTCTTTTTTGGCCGGCCCATCGTGGCCTACCAGGGGCGCTTCTCGGCGGCCAAGGCCTTCGAGTTGATGGCGGCCTACGGCGTGACGCACAGCTTTCTCTTTCCGACGGCGCTCAAGGCCATGATGAAGGCCGAGCCGCGGCCGAAGCGGCATGGGTTGAAGCTGCGCGCGCTGATGAGCGCCGGCGAGGCCGTCGGCGATGCGGTCTTCACGTGGTGTCGTGATGCCCTCGGTGTGCCCGTGAACGAGATGTTCGGTCAGACCGAGATGAACTACGTCGTCGGCAACTGCCAGGCCCTGTGGCCGGCCAAGCCGGGCAGCATGGGGCGCGCCTACCCGGGCCACCGCGTGGCCGTCATCGATGACGACGGCCGCGAATGCCCGCCCGGCACGGTGGGCGAGGTGGCCGTGCATGCCCGCGACCGCCACGGTGTGCCCGACCCGGTCTTCTTCCTCGGCTACTGGAACAACGACGCAGCCACGCGCGCCAAGTTCACCGGCGACCCGGCTGACAGCTGGTGCCGCACCGGCGACCTGGCCCGCATGGACCCCGACGGCACGCTCTGGTACGAGGGCCGCGCCGATGACGTCTTCAAGGCCGCCGGCTACCGCATCGGGCCGGGCGAGATCGAGAACTGCCTGCTCAAGCACCCGGCGGTCGCCAACGCTGCTGTCGTGCCCAAGCCGGACGCCGAGCGCGGCGCGGTCGTCAAGGCCTATGTCGTGCTGGCCGACGGCCACAACGCCACCGATGCCCTCGTCGAGGCCTTGCAGGCCCATGTGCGTGCGCGGTTGGCGCCCTACGAGTACCCGAAGGACATCGAGTTCATCGACGCGCTGCCGATGACGACGACGGGCAAGGTGCAGCGGCGCGTGCTGCGCTTGCGAGAGCTCGAACGGGCGGCGGCGGCCTGAGCCTGGCTGCCGCTCATTTGCACTTGTAGGGTTTGCCGACCATCTGCACCGCACGCGGTGCGACATTGCCGTTGAACTGATCGACCTCGGCGATCCGCGAACGGATGATCTCGACGCAGGTGTCGCCGCGGCGCATGACGGTGCGCCGGTCGCCCAACGCGCCGACCGACTGGAGCCGGTTGTCGCTGGTCTTCTCCTCCACCCACTCGCTGGCACCGCCGGTGGCGTCGGCGATGCGGTCCTCCAGCGTAGGCCGCGGCGTGTTGCTGCGGGGGTCGCTGAGGGCCGGGTTGCGCGCGGCGGCGCTGGACGCGGCGTAGCCCGGCGGCAAGGTCAGGCGCAGCGGAGCCCGCAACGGCTCGACGGGCGGCGTGGGTGCGGTGACCGCTGCCGCTGTCGGCGCCGGTGGGAGCGGTGGCGCTGCGGTCGGCAGGTCCTCTGGGGCGCGCTCGTTTCCCCGGCGTGATGGCAGCGGGGCGGCGCGTGGCGGCACTCGGGCCGGCAACGTCACGGGCGGCGGCCTGCGGTCGGGCAGCGGCACCAGTCGCAGCGTGACGATCCTGCGTTCGCGAGGGCCCTGCAGCGGCGGCGGCCGGTGCTGCCACAGCAGCGCGAAGACCGCCAGGTGCAGGCCGACGACGGCGACCCGCGCCGGCCATCGGCTGCCTGGCGTCAGCGTCATTGCCCCTGCAGCTTGACGCTCAGCTCGGCGTCGGCAGGCGCGACGAGGCGGGCGTCATCGGGCCAGCGTTCCTGCCCGGTGATCAGCGCGCAGGGTCGCCCGGCCACGCCCTTCCTGACCTTCGGGTCGCGCTCGCCGACGGGCAGCGGCAAGCCCAGCAACTGGCCGTTCTCGCGCCACTCCAGCTCGAAGGCCGGCGTGGCCGCGCAGACGACCACGCCCTCGATGCGCGGGAAGAGCCAGCGCAGGTACCAGGGCAGCAGCTCATCGCGCAGCTTGAAGCCCACGCGCACGATCTGGCGCACCTTGGCCATGGTCAGGGCGTCGGCCCGGGTGTTGAGCTCAAGCGATCCGGCGATCGAGACTTTCTGCTCCGGCAGGGCATTGGTGGCCAGGTCGGCGCTCTTGGCTTCAGCCTCGGGCAGCAGCGGCAGCTTGAAACCGCCCTTGGCATCGAACGAGATGGGGTGGTCGGCGTCATCGCTGCGCACGACCATGCGCAGTTGGTCCAGCGGCAGCGTCGTGCGCGCGGTGTCGACCTTGAAGTCCATGCGGAACAGGCCCTCGCCGTAACGGTCGAGCTTGGTCAAGAACTCGTTGATCTGCTTGTACGGCAGGGCGTCCTTGTTGCGCTTGAGTTCCGTGCTGACGGGGGGCAGCTTGGTGGGCTCGGGGGGCTGGGCCAGGGTCAGTGCGGGGACGAGCGCGGCCAGCAGCAGCCAGTGGCGACGAGACAATGTCATGGTCATGGTGCAGTCAGGGGGAAGAGGTGTCGTCAGGCTCGGGCCCGGGCTCCCAGGCGAGCAGATCGCCGGGCTGGCATTGCAGGGCCTCGCAGATGCGGGCGAGGGTGTCGAAGCGAACGCCGCGCACCTTGCCGCTCTTGAGCAGCGACAGGTTGGCTTCCGTGATGCCCACGCGCTCGGCCAGCTCGCGCGAGCGCATCTTGCGCCGGGCGAGCATGACGTCGAGGGTGACGATGATGGGCATGTCAGACGAACCCGGCGTTCTCGTCAGCCACGCGGGCGGCCTCGGTCAGCACCTGCGCCAAGGCGAGCAGCAGCAGGCCGAACAGCAGCGCCAGGTAGTGGTCTGAAGACAGCCCCAGCCAGAGCTGCCGTTCGCCCTTGGGGTTGCCCCAGGTGAGGGCCAGGATGGCCAGCGTCTGGCCCAGCGGCTGTGCCACGGCCAGTGCGCACAGCCCCAGGCCCAGCCGGCGCAGGTGCAGCGCCGGGCGCAGCGCGAGCAACTCGCCCTCGGCGAAGCAGCCGAACAGCGCCCACATCTGCCACAGCGCGAACAGGCTCACCGTGGTCGGCACCATCGAGGCGGCCAGGCCCCACAGGCGCGAGCCGAGATCGAGTTGCAGCTTGCTCAGCTTCCAGGTGCTGGCGGCCACGTCGGCCACCCACTCCGGCTGGGCCCAGAAGATGAAGGGCAGGGTGCCGATGACGACGAGCCCGATCAGGCACAGCAGCCGCACGATCCAGGACAGGCGGCGGATGCGGCGGAGGCCTTCCGCAGAAAAGGAGTCGGGCATGCGAGCGTCGTCAAACAAGAAAAACTTACTGTAAAACAATAATTCGTTGTTGCCCAACGGAATTCTTCACTGCCCCGAGAATGAGGGGCATGAGCAAGAAGAGTTCCCATGTCAGCGAAACGCCCGCCACGCAGATGCTCAAGCGGGCCGGCGTTGCCTTCACCGAGCATGTGTACGACTACGTCGAGCACGGCGGCACCGCGGAGTCGTCCAAGCAACTGGGCGTGGACGAGCACGCGGTGGTCAAGACACTCGTGATGCAGGACGAGAAGGCCGAGCCGCTGATCGTGCTGATGCACGGGGACCGCACGGTCAGCCTGAAGGAGCTGGCGCGGCAGATCCCTTGCAAGAAGGTCGAACCCTGCAGGCCTGACGTGGCTCAGCGCCACAGCGGCTACCAGGTGGGCGGCACGTCGCCGTTCGGCGTGCGCAAGGCGATGCCGGTGTTCGTGGAGGCCACGATCCTGGCGCTGCCGCGCATCTGCATCAATGGCGGGCGGCGGGGTTACCTGGTGGGCATCGAGCCGCAGGTGCTGACGACGCTGCTGGGCGCCCGGCCCGTCACCTGCGCGAACTGAGCGGGGCGCCCGACTCGCCGATAGGCGATAGCCCCGGCTCGGCGGCCCGGCGGGCTGCATGACAATCCCGCCCCATGCAAACCGTCCTCCCTCTGCTTGCCGCCTTCGTGGCGTACCTGATCGGCTCGCTGTCGTTTGCCGTCATCGTCAGCCGGGCCATGGGCCTGTCCGACCCGCGCTCCTACGGCTCGGGCAACCCCGGCGCCACCAATGTGCTGCGCTCGGGCAACAAGGCCGCGGCCATCCTGACCCTCGTCTTCGATGCGCTGAAGGGCTACCTGCCCGTGCTGGCCGTGGCCATCTGGGGCCCGCGCCACGACCTCGGCGAAGGCACGGCCGCCCTCGTCGGCCTGGCGGCCTTCCTGGGGCACCTGTGGCCGGTGTTCTTCCGCTTCCAGGGTGGCAAGGGTGTCGCCACCGCGGCGGGCGTGATCTTCGCGCTCAACCCGGTGCTGGGCCTGGCGACGCTCGCCACCTGGGGCATCATTGCCTGGTTCAGCCGATATTCGTCGCTGGCGGCCATCGTGTCGGCTGCGTTCGCGCCGATGTATCAGTTGCTGATCTGGGAAGCCGGCCCCACCGCCGTGGCCCTCATCATCATGGGTCTGCTGCTGGTGTGGCGCCACCAGGCCAACATCAAGAAGCTCATGGCCGGCACCGAGAGCAAGCTCGGCCAGAAGGCCGCTGGCGCCGCGCCGGCCGCCGCTCCCTCCCAACCTCACAAGCACCGGAAGAAATCATGAGCACCTCCCTCCCCGTGGAACGCTTCGACGTCGGCCCCCGCATGTCCGAGATGGCCGTGCACAACGGCGTGGCCTACCTGGCCGGTCAGGTGCCCGAAGACACCAGCGCCGACATCGTCGGCCAGACGAGCCAGGTGCTCGCCGCCATCGACAAGCTGCTGGCGCGCGCCGGCACCGACAAGACCCGCATCCTGCGTGCCGAGATCTTCCTGGCCGACCGTGCCGACTTCGCCGGCATGAACACCGCCTGGGAAGCCTGGGTGGCGGCCGGCCACACGCCGCCGCGCGCGACCGTCATCGCCGGCCTCGCCCGCCCGGAGTGGAAGGTCGAGATCCTGATCACCGCCGCCGTCTGAGCCGCGGTCAGTCGGCGCGCGTGCCCTCAGCGGCCGCGCGCTGGCGCCAGAATTCGGCGTCGATCAGTTGCTCGGCACCCGTGCGTGCATTCACGAGCCAGAACTGACGTCCGTCGGCGCTCACCCGCGCCACTTCACCCAGGTGCCGTCCTGCACTGACGCGTCGGCCGAGCGCATTGCGCGGGAAGCCGGGCTCGCGCGCCAGCGCCAGCAGCGGCGTCACGGACCGCAAGTCACCCGCCAGCCGCAGCCGCCGCAACAGCGGCGCGAGGAGCGGGCTGGCCGCATCGGCCGCCGACACGAACAGCACCAGCTGGGCCTGCGCCCGGCTCAGGGCCACGTTGAGCAGGCGCTGGGCGGCCTCGCCGTGCAGAAAGGGCTGGGCGCCGTCCGCCGGGTCGAACAGCACGACGGGAGCTTCGCTGCCCTGGGCGCGGTGCACGGTGCTGACCCGCAGCGACTCCGGCAGCCCTCGCGCCCGCAGGCATTGCCGGATCAGCGCTCGCTGGGCGCGAAACGGGGTCAGCACGATGAGTTCGTTCGGTTGCCAGTCGCCGCCGGCCAGCGCCTCGCCCAGCAGGTCGGCGATGGCCTCGGCAGACTCGCGCCGCACGGGCCCGCGCTCGGCGGCCACCCAGCCGCCGTCGGTCCGGATGCGGTGAAGGTGAACATGGGTTTGCGCGGGCAGCTCCCCCAGCGCGCGCTGGCGTGCCTGCAGCCAGCCGGGCGAGGCGAGGGCGTCGGTCGCCACCCGCAAGGTGCCGTCGTAGAACAGCTCGCTGACGAGTTCACCGATCGGCGGTGCCATGCGCGACTGCTCGTCCAGCAGCGCCACGGCCGGGCCGCTGCGTGGCATTTCGGCGAACGCGGAGCGGCCGAGCCAGCGTCTTGCGAGCCGGTCCTCGCTGCGTTGCACCGGTGCGAGCTGCTGCGGGTCACCCGCGAACAGCCGCGCGCGGCCCAGCGGCATCAGCGCGAGGGCATGGGCCAGGCTGACCTGGCTGGCCTCGTCGAACACCACCAGGTCGAAAGGCGGCGCACCCTCCGGGCTCAGCTCGCGCAGCGTCTTCAGCGTGAAGGCGGCGCGGGTGGTCGTCATGGCGGCGAGGCGGCAGCACTGCAGCACTTTCAGCGAGGCGCTGCGCAGCTCGTCGCGCAGGGCCGCCACGCGGTCGGCCCAGGCCTTGAAGGCCTGCGCATCACGGGCAGAGGGGCGTGACGCCTCGGTGCGTGCGAGGCGGGCGATCAGGTCGCGGTCCTGCGTGGGCAGCAGGTGTTCGCGCTCGGCGTAGGCAGCGGCATCCAAGCGCGTGCCCAGGCGCTGCACGCTGGCTCGCAAGGTCTCGCGCCGCCCCTTGTGCAGCGCCTTGTCGACCGCGAGGGTCGCTTGGTCCACCGCCTGGTTGGTGCTGGACACGAGCAGCACACGAGCCTCGGGCTCGCGCGCCAGGTACTCGGCCAGCAGCACGCCCAGCGTCGTGGTCTTGCCGGTGCCCGGCGGCCCCCACAGAAAGGCGCTGCTGTGTTCCACCAGTCGCAGCGCAGCGCGCTGCGCCGGGCGCAACCAGCGGAAGGGTTCGCCCGTCAGGACCGGCGCGGCAGCCAAGCGCTTGGGCGTGCCGAGGTCGGGCAGGCAGGCCAGCGCACGCTCGGCCCAGGGCGTGTCCCACCAGGCGTCGGCCACGGCATTCAAGAAGCGAGTGGGGTAGAGCCGGATGAGGTGTCCGGGGGGCGGCGGCGGGCCGCTGGCGTTCTGCAGCACAAGCTGGTCGTCTTCCGCCAGCACGGCCAGCACGCTGGCGCCGCCTTTGCTGGGCGCACCCCACCAGGCAGCCGACCCATCCAGGCTGTCATCAAGCAGCGCCTGTGCCGACGCGGCACCTGGCCGCTGCCCCTCCGCGAACACATACCCGGGTGCCAGCGTGACGCGCCACAGCGCGCCATCACGCTCGGCGTGCAGCACCTTGAAGTCGTAGTACTCGGGCGTTGCCGACATCTCGGCGGTCAGCGCCGCGCGGATGTCGGCGAGGCTCATGCGATCGGGCAAAAGGCCGCGACTGTAAAGGCAGGCGCCAGCCACGTGGGCGGGATGCCCCTGGCGTGGCGCGCCAGCCGGCATCGGTCTGAGGCCGGGACATGGCCCAGGACAAGCTGTCTCCTGCATGTCGATGGTGCCGTGGTCCTCCTGATTGAGGATGTGCCCGGCGAGCGGCGGGCATGCAATGTGAACGTGTCCAAGACACGCTTGAATCCTCACCAGGAGAAACGCCATGCACACCGTCAAATGGGTCTTGATCGATGAATCAGCCGGTGCCAAGACGCGGGATGGGAGTCAACTCTCGCCCCAGGCCCTCGCCCGGATCGCGGAGGCCGTGAACAGCCAGCTCAACACGGAGTTCGTGGCGGAGTGGGGCGCGGGCGCGTCCGTGCGTGTCGGCAAGGACGCCAAGGACATCCAGCCCGGTGAATGGGCATTTGCCTTCCTGCCGACCTTGCCGGAGGCCCCAACGGCCAGTGCCTATCACGACGTCAACAACAAGGGTGTGCCCTTCGCCCTTTGTGCCGTGACGACCTGCGGCAGCCTGTACGGACCCGACGGCGTGAGCGTGGATGCGTCTCACGAGATCCTGGAGACGGCCGGCGACGAAGGCGCGAACCTGTTTGCCAATGATGGCAAGGGATGGCTGCATGCGCTGGAAATGTGCGATGCCGTCGAAGTGCAGACCTACCCCAAGACCTGCAAGGACGGCACGGTCGTGCAGGTCTCCAACTGGCTGCTGCGCGCCTGGTTCGTGCCTGGCGCCCACGGCCCCTACGACTACATGACGTCGGCCAAGCTGCCTGGCGCCGTGTCGCCGCCGGGGCCCTTGCTGACCGCGCCCGGCCATGGTGGCAACTACCAGATCGTCAGTCGCGCCGGTGGCTCCAAGCAAGTCTTCGGGATGGCCCACCAGGCCCACATCGACGGCACCCGCCGCAAGGGCGCGATCCCGAACTGGAGTTCGCGCGCGGCACTGCGGCTGCGCAAGATGGCAGACATGATGGGCTGACCGGCCTGCGGCAAGGCCGGTGCAGGCGCCTAGCGCGTGCTCGCCTGCGCTTCGCGGGCAGCGCGCCAGGCCTTGTCCTGGGCGGCGATCTGCTGCTGCTCGCTGGCCAGGGCGGCGCGCTGACGGGCCAGGTTCTGCCGCTGTGCGGCCGACAGTGCGGGCATGGCGTTGTCGCCGGACCGTGAAGCCGCCGCCTGTTCGGCTGCGGACATCCAGCGTGCGCTGACCTGCGCCTGCAGGGCACCTTGGGCCGTCTGCGCCGCGAACTGGGTCAGGCTGCCGTCGGGGCTCACGGCACGACTCTCGCCAAGCGGGCGCTGGCAGGTTTCGTCCATGGCCAGCACGGTGGGACGCACCTCGCCGTCGCCGAAGGCGTACAGATTGACGTGCAGGCACCAGCCGGGCTGCATGGCCTGCACGGTCAGGCCGCTCGGGTTGCCGAGCGTCACGGGTGGCAGTGGCAGCCGAAGCTCGTGGTGCTGCCAGTCGTCCTGGCCGATCTGCGACTCGATGTGAAGCACAAGGCCATGCGGCGTGCGGGCGCTCGCCGTGTTGCCGGCAGCTGGCTCTTGGGCCGCGCGTGCCATCAGCGCGGCGCCCAGCCCGATGCCAAGGGCGAACACGGTGACGATGAGCCGCCGGGTGCCGGGCACTGCTCGGTGTCGCGCCAGCCATGCCACGCGTTCGACGAGGGGATGGCGTGAGCCCCAGGCACTCGCCAGGGCGGGCTGGGGCGCGCCGGCATGCGCCATCAGCAGCGCGCGGCCGTAGGCGGCACGCGTGTCGGGGTCGGGCGACCTGTCGATCACGGCTTCGTCACAGGCCAGTTCCTGGTCGGCCCGCAGGCACCGCCAGCCCCACCAGGCCAGCGGGTTGAACCATTGCAGGCACAGCAAGACGGCGGCCAGCAGGTTCCAGGCGTTGTCGCGCCGCTGCAGGTGGACGGCTTCGTGGGCCAGCATGAGGCGCTGGCTGTCGCGGTCGAAGCGCTGCTCGAAATCGGCGGGCAAGACCAGCCGCGCCGGCCACAGGCCGAGCACGGCGGCGCTGTGGCCTGCGGGTGCGCGCCATTGCCCGCACTCATCGCGGCGCAGAGTTTGCCGATACCGACGCTGGCGCTGCGCCATCCCTGCGGCGAGCACGCCTGCGCCGGCGATCCAGACCAGCAGTGCAGCGGTCTGACCCATCGCCTTTGGCCCCGCGGTCATCGGCCCGGCGCCCGTCGAAGAAGGCAGCATGAGCGCGGCCTGCCCACCCGGTAGCGGCTCGAACGGCAGCGATGGCAGTGACGAGGGCAGGGGCAGGTCCATCACCGGCAGCGCGGGGCTGGCGAGCACGAGCGGCACGACCAGCCAGGCGGCATAGGCAGCCCGTGCGCCGCCGGTGCGCTTCACGAGCGGCCTCAGCGTGAACATCAGGAGCAGGGCAGCGCTGAAGAGCAGCGTCTGGCGCAGCAGCATGGACGAGAGCAGTTCAGGATTCATCACGTGGCTCATCAGGATCAGAGGGGGTGGGCAGGAACCCGATGCGTTGGGCACAGACGTCCCGGACGCCGGCAGGCCGCACCGGGATGTGGCTGCCTTCAGTCATGGCCCCGCGCCTTGAGCAGGGCCTTCAGCGCGGCGATGTCGTCGTCGTTGAGTTGGCGCTCGGACGCGAACTGCGCCACCAGCGGCGCGAGCCGCCCGCCGAACAGGCGGTCGATCAGGGACAGGCCGGTGTCGGCGACCCAGGCGTCTTCCGGCACGGCGGGCGCGTACAGGAAGCGCCGGCCGTCACGCTCGGCCGTCACGGCGCCCTTCTTGAGCAGGCGGTTCAGCAGCGTCTTGACGGTCGCCAAGGCCCAGCCGTGCTGCGGTGCCAGCGCGTCAGCGATTTCGTCAGCGGCCTGCGGGTGGCGCTGCCAGAGTTGGCGCATGACCTGGGCCTCGGCGTCGCTGATGGGGGGCGGTGGGGTGCGATTCATTGATTACGCCTGTAAACGTTGATGAATGATTACGCGTGTAATCGCTCCGGTCAAGCGTTTTTTCACGGCGCTGCCATGCCGACCCCCTAGGCTGGCGGCAGAGCCGCTGTTGCGGCCATGAAAGACGCCCGTGACCCCGATCGACGATGACCTGGTGAAGCGCATTCACCGCGACCTGCAGGATGACTTCGACGAGGAGCTGGAACTCGAGTTCGAGGACCGCGACCACGACCACCCCGAAAACGACGCCACGCCCGAGGTTCGCAGCGAGCGCCAGCGCTACTTTCGCGAACTGATTCGGCTGCAGAGTGAGCTCGTGAAGCTGCAGGACTGGGTCGTCCACACCGGGCACAAGGTGGTGATCCTGTTCGAGGGGCGCGACGCGGCGGGCAAGGGTGGCGTCATCAAGCGCATCACGCAGCGGCTGAACCCCCGTGTGTGCCGCGTGGCAGCGCTGCCCGCACCCAACGACCGTGAGCGCACGCAGTGGTACTTCCAGCGCTACGTGTCCCATCTGCCGGCGGCCGGCGAGATCGTGCTGTTCGATCGCAGTTGGTACAACCGCGCCGGCGTGGAGCGCGTGATGGGCTTCTGCACCGACGAACAGTACGAGGAGTTCTTCCGTTCGGCCCCCGAGTTCGAGCGCATGCTGGTGCGCTCGGGCATCCAGCTCATCAAGTACTGGTTTTCGATCAGCGACGACGAGCAGCGCGTGCGCTTCCTGGGTCGCATCCATGACCCGCTCAAGCAGTGGAAGCTCAGCCCGATGGACCTGGAGTCACGCCGGCGCTGGGAGGCCTACACCTCGGCCAAGGAGGTGATGCTGGAGCGCACGCACATCCCCGAGTCGCCGTGGTGGGTCGTGCCGGCCGACGACAAGAAGCGCGCACGGCTGAACTGCATCCATCACCTGCTGTCGTTGATGCCCTACGAAGAGGTGCCGCACGCCGACATCGAGCTGCCGCCGCGCGAGCGCCGCGAAGACTACATCCGGCATCCGGTGCCGGCCGAGCTCATCGTGCCGTCGATCTACTGACTAGGATGGGGCCATGCTGCCCCGTTCCCTGCTCGTCGTGGTGGCGCTCGCTGCCCTGGCCTCGTGGGCCTGGCGCGGTCACGTGGAGCGCGCCGATGCCCGCGCGCTGAGGAATCTCGCCCAGCCCGGCGACATCCGCATGATCTCGTCCGAAACCTGCGCCTGGTGCACGGCAGCGCGGCGCTGGATGACGGCGCAGCAGGTCCCGTTCAGCGAGTGCTTCATCGAGCGCGACGCCCGTTGCCAGGCCGACTACCAGGCCCTCGGCGCCCAGGGCACGCCAACGTTCCTCGTGCGGGGGCAGCGCATCGTCGGCTTCGACCGGGCGCGCGTTGCTGACGCGCTGCAGCTCAGCCGACCGGCCGGTCGTTGAAGAGTTCCTCGCACTCGGTCTGCAGCAGTCGCGCGAGGTCGGGCCCGGGTGCCGCGGCGGGCGCTGCAGCGGGCGGTGCGGCCGCTGCCGTGGCCACGGCCGGCGCGAGCCCCGGGTAGAGCGCGTGGAAGAAGCAGTCCATCACGTGGCCGACGCCGCGCTCGGTCACCTCCCGCAGGTCGCCCTGCAGGTACTGCCCGAACGACGCGACATGGCTCACGATCTCGAAGGACGGGAAGTACAGCACGCCGTCGTCGGCAGCGGCCAGCTCGCCGCAGGCCGACCGCAGCGTGCTCTTGGAGTAGCTGGACGCCAGCAGCACATGCTGGCCCGAGCAGGTGGCGACCAGCGGCACGGGCGACACGGTGAAGATGAAGCGCACGCGGCGGTTCACCTCGCGCACCAGGGCCACCAGCCGCTGCAGGTCCATCAGCACCTCGGCCTGCGTCAGGTTGCGGAACTGGTGCTGTGCGGGGTCGTAGGTGCCCTTGGCGGTGCCGGGGCACACCGGGTAGGTGTGGCCCCGCTGGGCGTGGTACCAGGTCTCGGTGAGGCCGAGCGTGAAGACGAAGACGTCACAGGCCTCGAACATGTGCCGCACGCGGCCGAGGTGGAATCGCCGGTCGGCCCGCGCGTGGGCCAGGCTGTCGAAGCCGCCCTTCACCGCGTTGGGGCGCAGCAGGTCGTAGACGCGGCCTTCGTCCTTGGCGTAATCGTCGATGGGCTCGCGCACACCCAGCGCCTGCTCGGCCAACTCCAGCGCCTGGCGTGGGCTGTAGAGGTTGCCGAAGCGGGCGGAGAAGGTCTGGTAGTCGCTGCTGTCACGGCCGGCCGCCTGCTCCAGCGGGTGGGGCCGCTCCACGAGCATCGGCTGCATGCCGCGCTGGCGCATGTGGCGGGCAATGTGCTGGGCGAAGCAACTGCCGGCGGTGGCCACCTGGGCGTCGGGCGTGAGCTGGAACTTCGGTGTGCCGATGAGATCGAGATCGCGCCAGGCGGTGTCGCTGACGGCGCGGCGCCAGAAGGCGCGGTCGGGCTGCTGCTGGTAGGGGTGCATGGCAGGTCAGGCGAGTTGCCGCAGTTGCTGGAGCACGAGGGCGCCGTAGGCTTCGTTGCCGTGGGTGCAGCCCAGGGTGAGGCCGTCGCGCAGGGCGCCTTGCTCGTCCAGGCTGCCGGGCGGCGGGCCCAGCACCTCGATGCCCAGCGGTGCCAGGTGGCGCTTGAAGAGGTCGACGTAGACGCCGTAGTACTTCAAGCGGATGCTCAGCGGCATGAGGCCGTGCTGCGCAATCAGGTCGCCGAACACCTCGGGGGTGTCTCGCATGCGGGCCTCGTTGGCCTGCGGCGGCGGCGGTGCGACGTGCACGATGCGCAGCCCCGGATGGCGGGCGCGCACCATCGTGAGCTGTGCCAGTGTCTGCTGGATGGCGCCCAGCAGTTGAGCCTCGACCACCGCGAGCGACACCGGCTGATGGCCGGCAAGCAGCGGCGCCGCGTGGCCAGCGGGCCAGACGAAGTCGAAGGGTTGCGCCGGGTTGAGCAGGGACAGCACCGAATGCTCATTGCCGCCGAGGAAGGACACCAGCAGGCCTTGCGGGTCCAGGCTCGTCACGATCTCGATGAAGGCGGGCGCCGCGGCCACCGTCGGGCGGCCGTCCACGGTCTGCACGACGGCACGGCAGTCGACGCCGGGGATGATCAGGTGGGCCCGCAGCTGGACGGGCGGGCCTTCGCCGGGCAGCGGCCCGATCGGCTGGAAGCCGGGCTGCTGGGCCCAGGTGGTCCAGCTCGTGTGGGACACGCCGACGTCAGGCGCGACGGCACGCAGCACGCTGATCGCGTGGCTCATGCCCAGGATGTCCATGTTCATTGCCGCAGCCTCTGCCATCCGGGCATTCTCGATGGCGCCGGCGCGACAGGCCGCGAGAACTGCTGGGCCGCGAGGTGGCAATTCGGCGCTTGCCGGCGCAGGCACAAGGCCGAGCCGAGTCGGCAACGCTGCTCAGCAGCGCTGGCGACTCGGCTCGGCGGCGGTGGAAAAAGACGTCATCTGCATAGGGGCCTGACGTCCGGTTCAGCCACGCTTGGCGCTGGACTTGTTGGCGGCCAGGGCCTGGCGCAGCAGCGTGGCTTCGCTGTAGCCGACGACCACGACGCGCGGCAGCTGGGCCACTTCACGCTGGGCGTAACCGGTCACGACGACGCGCGGCAGCTGGGCGACTTCGCGGGTGGCCTTGCCGGTGACGACGACGCGTTCAAGCTTGACGGTGGGTTGCGGGGCGGCCTGGACAGCAACAGCGGCGACGGCCAGGACAGCGGCGGTGAAGACAGTGTGAATGCTCATGATGGACTCCGTTTCGGTGGGTTTCGAACCGCGTGATTGCTTGTTCGATGGAGTCAGTTTCGTCAACGGCCCGGGGCCCTTCCAGGCGGCTGCGACGAATTGCAGGAAGTGCGCGATGAGCCGCAAATTCGAGGGACAGCCGACGTGCAAAAGCCCGTCGCCCGCGGCCCGAGCCTGCCTACACTGGCCCGCACCACCACCAGAGCCCGTCAGGGCAGCGCACCATGGGAGCCTGGAGCCACGACGCCTTTGGCAACGACACCGCCTGTGACTGGGCGCAGGGACTGGACGAGGTCTCGGACCTGTCGCTGGTGGAAGCCGCGATCGGTGCCGCACTCGACGCCGACGATGACGGCCTGGACGCCGACGTGGCCTGCGAGGCGCTGGCCGCCATCGAGGTGCTGGCGCGGCTGCGCGGCAACGCCGGCTACAGCAACGCCTACACCGAGCGGGTGGACGATTGGGTGGCGCGCACCCGCCTGGTGCCGCCGGACGGCCTGCTGCAACAGGCGCTGACCGCCCTGGAAGCCATCGCCAGCCCGGCATCGGAACTGCGCGAGCTCTGGGACGAGGGCGAGGCCGGCCCGCAGTGGCAGGCGTCGCTGGCGGAACTGCGCGCTCGCCTGCAGGCGCCTCCCCAACCGCTGCCCGCACCGCTGGATGAGATCGGCCTGGCCGTGCGCGAGGTGACGAGCCTGTCGTTCGCGGTGCCAGACGACCCGTCGCCGGGCATGGCGGTCGGGCCGCTCGTGGGCGTGGCACGGCAGCGGCTGTATTTCGTGGCGCTGGCCGCGGAAGCCGTGGGTGACTGGGCGCGCCTGCGGGATGCGGTGTGCCGCCTGTGGCCGCTGCTCGACCCGGACGCCGATCTCAAGCTCCAGTGGGACCTCGCCGTGCGCGACGCCAAGTCCTGGGCGGCCGAGGGTCATCTTGAGGCGGCACTCGCGGGCCTGGCGCCGTGGCGCGAGTCTGCCGAGACCCTGGGCCTCGGCACCTTCGACATGCGCTGCATGGCCGTGGCGCAGGAGGCTGGCGCCGTGGCCGAGGGCGAGCGCCTGCGGGACGGGCTCATCGCGGCCGGCCACGGCGCGACGATGCAGATCCTCGACCGCGCGCTGCGCGAGGCGCGGGCCGGCGACGCCGGGCAGGCGCAGGCCCTGCTGACGCAGCATGCGGCCGACTTCAGCGCGCCAGGCTGGCAAGTCTGGGTGAGGTTCGCACGCGGCATCCTGGCGGTGCGGGCGGGCGATGGCGGCGGGCTCGCCTTGCTGACGGCCTGGGTCGCGCAGCAGGCACCGCGCTGTCGCGATGGCGCGGCCGTCTGGACTTTCTTCGGCATCGGAGCGGGCTGGTGGGCCCTGGCCCTGCAGCAGGGCGGCCGGACGGACGAGGCCCGGCGCGTGCTGGCGACCGTGCGCCCGCTGCTGCGCGGCGATGAAAACACACTGCTGCGCGGCAGCCTGCGGGCGGCCGGCCTGCTGGATGAGGCGCCGCTGTCACCCCCGACGGCTGCCACGCCGCCCGAGCAGCAGGCGGGGCTGGAGGCGCACCACGGCAGCTTCCGGACGGTCACGGTCCGGGGCGTCAATGCGCTGCAGCACCTGCTCGCGCTGCGGCGCGCCTTCGCCGAGGGCCGTGGCGCCTACCCCTTCCTGATCGGGGATGACGACGACCTGGCATCGCTGCTGGACAACCTCGAAACACCCGCCGACGGCGGTGTGGCCCTGGCTGCCGAGGCGCGCGCGCTGGATGCCGCGGCGTGGCTCAGCGGGAAGGTGGGCGGCAAGCGGCCGCGCTGGTCTGCCCGCGGCGCCGCACCGGTGCGCAGCCTGCAGACCCTGCTGGACACGCGCGGCCAGCGCCTCAAGCCCTGCGTCCACATCGGCCTCATCGAACTGGAGGAGCCCTGGTCGCTGTTCACGCGACTCGGGTTCGGTGACTGGAACGCCTGCCCGACCCCGGCCGAGCACGGCGCGCTGCACCGCCACTGGGGCGAGCACTTTGGCGCCGAACCTGCGGCACTCGGCGCGGACACGGTGGAGTGCCTGGTGGCGCGTCCGCCGCGGGACAAGGCCCCGGCACTCGCGCTCGCGGCCGAACACCAGGCCTACTGCCCGGACATCGTCGAGCAAGGCGTGGGCACCACGGCAGCGCTCGCCGCCAGCCTGCTGGCAGCGCCGGTCTGGTACTTCTGGTGGGACTGACGCTGGCGCGCGTCAGTCGAACTGCAGGCCCAGGCGGGCCACGTCACCCCGGCCCTGGCGCACGAGCACGGGCTCGTCGCCCTGGCTGAGATCGAGCACGGTGGTCGGCTGCGCCGGGCAGGCGCCGGCATCCAGCACGAACTGCAGCTGCCGGTCCAGGCGCTCGCACACGTCGGCGGCGTCGTTCATGGGTTCGGTGTCGCCCGGCGGGATCAGCGTGGTGGAAAGCAGCGGCTCGCCGAACAGGCCCAGCAGCTCCTGGATCACCCGGTGCTCCGGCACGCGCAGGCCGATCGTGCGGCGGCTGGGGTGGGAGAGCCGGCGCGGCACTTCCTTGGTGGCCGGCAGGATGAAGGTGTAGGGGCCGGGCGTGGCGAGCTTGAGCAGCCGGTACTGGCGGTTGTCGACCATCGCGTAGGTGGCCAGCTCCGACAGGTCACGGCACAGCAGCGTGAGGTGGTGCTTGTCGTCCACACCACGGACGCGCCGCAAGGCTTCCGCGGCGGCCTTGTCGTTCAGGTGGCAGACGAAGGCGTAGCTGGAATCGGTGGGCACGGCGCCGATGCCGCCCGCCTGGAGCATCTGGGCGCACTGGCGAAGGAAGCGCGGCTGCGGGTTGTCGGGGTGGACTTCGAAGAGCTGGGCCATGGCGCAAGGTTAACCCCGGGCGCCGGCCGCCTGTGCTGGATCAGTGGATGCGATCGGCCAGGGCCGCCCAGACGGGCTCAAGCCGCGCAGCCAGCGGCGGCAGGCTGCCGAGGTCGACACGGCTTTCTTCGGGGCAGTGGAAGTCGGAGCCGCGCGAGGCGAGCAACCCGAACTCGGTGGCCGTCTCGGCGTACGACTGGAACTCAGCCACCGTGTGGCTGCCGGTCACGACCTCGATGCCCCGCCCGCCGTGGGCGATGAATTCGGTGATGAGCGCGTACTCTTCGGTGGGGGTGAAGTCGTAGCGGCCGGGGTGGGCGATCACGGCGATGCCGCCGGCGCGGGTGATCCAGCCCACGGCGTCCCGAAGCGTGGCCCAGCGGTGCGGCACGAAGCCGGGCTTGCCCTCGGTCAGGAAGCGGCGGAAGACCTCGGGCACGTCGGCGCAGTGGCCGGCATCCACGAGGAAGCGAGCGAAGTGGGTGCGCGAGATCAGCTCCGGGTTGCCGACGTACTTCAGCGCGCCCTCGAAGGCGCCATGGATACCCACGGCGGCCAGGCTCGCGGCCATCTCCCGGGCGCGCTCACCGCGGCCGCCCCGCGTGGCACGCAGGCCCTCGGCGAGCTCGACCGAGGTGTGATCGAAGCCCAGCCCCACGATGTGCACGACGCGGCCGGCAAAGGTGACTGAAATCTCGGTGCCGGTCAGGTAGGGCAGGCCCAGTGCCCGTGCGGCGTCGATCGCGCGCTGCTGGCCGCCGATCTCGTCATGGTCGGTCAGCGACCACAGTTCCACGCCGGCCGCCTTGGCGCGCTCGGCCAGGGCCTCGGGCGTCAGCGTGCCATCCGAGACCACGGAATGGCAATGCAGGTCGGCGTTGAGCGTGGTGTCGAGGTTCACGCCCCGATTGTGTCAGCCCCCGTCAAAGCCGGAAGGTGTTGACGGTTTCGTCCATGCTCTGCGCCTGGGAACGCAGGCTGTCCGCAGCGGCGGCGGCTTGTTCCACCAGGGCGGCGTTCTGCTGGGTCATCGCATCGATGGCCTGCACGGCGTCGCCCACCTCGGCGGTCTGCTGGGCTTCGGCACGGGTCTGCTCGGCCATGTCGTGGATCAGCCGGCTCATGTCCTGCACCTTGCCGAGGATGCCCTGGACCGACTGGCCAGCAGCCGCGGCCTGCGACGTGCCGACCTCGACGCGATCCACCGACTGCGCGATCAGGGCCTTGATCTCGCGTGCAGCCTGGGCGCTGCGCTGGGCCAGTGCGCGGACTTCGCCCGCCACCACGGCAAAGCCGCGACCCGATTCACCGGCACGCGCAGCTTCGACGGCAGCGTTCAGGGCGAGGATGTTGGTCTGGAAGGCGATGCCGTCGATCAGGCTCGTGATGTCAGCGATGTGGCGGCTGGCCTCGTCGATGCCGCGCATCGTGGTCACGACTTCGTTCACCACACGGCCGCCCTCGGCAGCGACTGCGGCAGCCGACTGGGCCAGGGATTCGGCGTCCCGGGCCGAGTCGCGGCTGTGCTCCACCGCGGCGGTCAGGGCCTGGACGTTCGACGCCGTCTGCTGCAGGCGTGCGGCGGCCTGTTCGGTCCGGTCGGCGAGATCCTGGTTGCCCGCGGCAATCTCCTGCACGGCGTGGCGGATGCTGCTGGCGTCACCGTGGATGCGCTCCACCAAGGCCCGCAGCCGCTGCTGCATGTGATCCAGCGCCACCAGCACCCGGCCGAGCTCGTCGCGGCGCCCGGTGGGCACGGCCTGGCTGAGGTCGCCGGCGGCGATGCGTTCGGTCACGTCCACCATCTGCCGCACCGGGATCAGCAGTTGCCGGATCGACCGCACCATCACGAAGATCATCAGGGCCAGCGCCGTCGGCAGCAGGACGATGACGAGGTTGCGGTGCAGCTTCGCCGATTGCGCGCGTTGCTGGAGGACGGCGTCCAGGGTCTCCATGACCTGGTCGCTGAGCCGGGCCTGGACAGCCCCGGCCTCGCTCAGGCGGGCAGCGAGCTGGTCCAGCGGGTAGTTCACGTCCTTGGCGGCCGCGGCCAGCGTGTCGTCGACCTGCTGGCGTTGAGTGCGAGCGGTGTCGGCCAGCGGCTGCAGTCGCTCCTTGAGGGAGCCGTCGCCCGCCTGGAGGGCGAACTGCAGGTGGGACTGCATCTGCGACGCATGCTCCCGGTAGCGCGTGTGGGCTGCGGCGATGCTGCCGACATCGTCCACCGCGGCCGAGCGCGCCAGTGCGGCCAGCTCCGACAGCGCATCCTGCACCCGGGGTGCCGCCTGCAGGCCAGCCACGATGGCGAAGTACGAGGCGGCCTCGGGGTCGAGCAGCAGGCCGGTATCGGCATTCAGCGCAGTGATGCCTTCGAACGCCGTGGAGGCCAGGCCAGCATGGGCGCCCAGCAGTTTGGGCGCGTCCAGCGGGCCATCGGCGAGCGCTTTCAGCAGCGCCGCCTGCTGTTGGCGAAGCGGCTGGATCAGCTCGCGCTGGCGAGTGCTGATCTTTTCGCCCAGCGAGCCGCTGCCGAGCGACTCCTCCAGCGCATCGATGGCCTTGTTCGTCCGTGCACCGGCTTGCAGCGCCTGGGGCTTGGCCTCGGGCCGCGTGCTCAGGGCCTCGGCGCCCAGTACGCGCTGCTCCTGCAGGGCCGACAGCACGGCTTGCCAGGCACGGTTCGACGGCAGGCCGCTCTGCTCCTCTGCCACGATGCCCAGCTCCTCGGCGTACTGCCGCAGCAACATGCCACTGGGCAGGATGCCCATCACCAACGACAGAACGGCCACGAGGGTCAGCCGCGTGCGCAGGCTCCAGTGCTCAGAAAACTTCAGAAGGGACATGGGCAGGCGTGGAAGTGATGAGATGGGGCAGGCGCTGGCGCCGGTCGACGAAGAATCGGCTGCCGCCAGCGCGGCCCTTGGCCACGCGCTTGGGCTCGGCCAGTGCCGCAGCCAGCGCACGGGCGGACTCGAACGCGCCCGGCTGGTGCAGCAAGGCGCCGCACGAGATGGTGGGCAGCAGGTGGAAGGTGGGCTGGTTCTGGCGGTTCAGCGTGATGTAACCGCCAGCGGCCAGGTGCTCGGCCGAGAAGAAGCTGCGCACGCCGGCATCGAACTCCGCGCAGACGCGGTTCAGGCGGTGCTCCCAGTCGGGGCTGCGCAGCACCATCGCGAAATCGTCGCCGCCGATGTGGCCGACGAAGTCGACCTGGGGGTCCGCTGCGCGGGTCAGCACACGGGCTGCAAGGCGGATGATGTCGTCGCCCACGCGGTAGCCGTAGACGTCGTTGAACGGCTTGAAGTGGTCGATGTCCCACAGCGCGGCCAGGAAGCTCTCGCCGCTCTCGATGAGCCGGTCCAGGTGGTTGTCGAGCGGCACGTTGCCCGGCAGCAGGGTCAGCGGATTGGCATAGCGGGCCGCATGGACCTGCAGGTCGGACACCGCCTTGAGCAGGTCCGAGCAGCGCCCGGAGCCGTGATAGGCCCCGTCGCGTGTCACGATGAAGCCGTCGGTCAGCAGGCGCTCGTCGAGGCTGGCGACGGCATCGCTCATCGCTCGCAGCGGCGTGGACACGTCGAACACCAGCGGGGCGGTGTCCATCACCTCGGTGCAGCTGCGCTTGCCGAAGATGTCCATGAAGTAGCGCTCGGTGCTGCGCTTGAGCACCTGCAGCGAGCGCAGCAGGCCGATGGGGCGCTGTTGGGGATCCAGCACCGGGATGGCCAGCAGTTGTTCGTCCCTCTGGAACAGCGCCACGACGTCGCGGCAGGTCGCGGCCGGCGTGGTCGTCTGCACTCGGCGCGCGAGCTGCGCCGCCGTCGTGATCGCACCGGCGTCCAGCGGCAGGGCGAGGTCGTTCTGCAGCAGCCGTGGCTGCGCGGCCGTTGCCAGGCGGCCGCTCCACTGCGCGCCGAGCTGGGCCCGGGGGGTGGCGCTCGGCCGCGCGAACAGGTAGCCCTGGCAGATCGTGATGCCGAGGCGGCGCAGCACCTCCAGGTCGGGCTCCTGCTCCAGGCCTTCGGCGACGACCTCGCCGCCGCTGGTGGCCGCCATCTCGACGATGGACCGGACGAACTGCTGCTTGAGCGGGTCCTGTGCGATGCCGTCGATGAAGTGGCGGTCGATCTTGACGAAGTCCGGCCGCATCTCCATCCAGCGGCGCAGCGAGGCGAAGCCTTCGCCCAGGTCGTCCAGCGCGAGGCGGAAGCCGTGGGCGCGCAGCGCCCCGAGCGTGTCGCCGAGTTGCACGAGGTCGTCGATCGGCCGCGTCTCGGTCAGCTCGACGACGATGCGGGAGGTGGCCAGCCCGAGCGTCCGCAGCTCTTCGGCCAGACCGCCCACGCGATCCCGCGCGGCCAGCAGGGTGTCGGCCGTGACGTTGAGAAACAGCAGCCCGGGCAGGGCCAGCTCCTTGAAGCGTTCGGCCGCCCGGCGGACGATGAGCCGCTCCAGCTCGACCAGGCGCCCGCAGCGGGCGGCCGTTTCGAACAGCACGAGGGGGGAATGCAGCGGGCCGTCGGCGGGCGCGCGGGTGAGGGCTTCGAAGGCAAGGATCTCGGCGCGGTCGATCGCGACGAGGGGCTGGAAGTGGATGTCGAAGCTGCGTTGATCGATCAGGCGATCCAGCGCGGCGGCAAGCGGGTCGGGCGCGTCAACGCGCATGGGCAGGCTCCAGGGGGCGAGCGCCGGCGAGACATCCGCCAGCGCTGCCCTGGCTCATTCTTGAAACCGTTTGTGACACTTCCGTGTCGCCCCGGTCCGGGACCTGGGCACCCGCGGAAACCTTCACGCTTCGGGCGTTAGGTCTGGGCGGCCTCGATCACGTACTGCACGCGCAGTTGACCCTGCCATTCGTCCAGGCTGAGGCGGTAGGCGAGCACCGCCCGCTCGGGCAGCATCTCGACGTGGTTGAACCAGATCGCGTCGATCAGCCGGCCCCCCTGGCGCAGCCGCAGCTTGAGGTGCTTGTCGCCGACCAGGCGCTGCGAGACCAGCTCGAAGCGGTCGCAGAACACCGGCGGCTCGAAGCCCTGGCCCCAGACCTGGGCGTCCAGCAGCCGGGCCGTCTCCGGCGTGGCCGCGTCGGGCGGCAGGGCACCGTCGTGGCGCAGTGTGCGGGTGAGGTCCTGCTCAGTGAGCCATTCCTCGGCGACCTGGGACAGCGCCAGGGCAAAGCGGTGGACGTCGTCCACGGCCAGTGTTGCGCCCGCGGCCATCGCGTGGCCGCCGAACTTGGCGAGCAGGCCCGGGTCGCGCTTGCTGACGAGATCCAGCGCGTCGCGCAGGTGAAAGCCCGGGATGGAGCGGCCCGAGCCCTTCAACTGGCCATCGGCACCGCGTGCGAACACAAAGGTCGGGCGGTGCACGCGGTCCTTGATGCGCGAGGCCACGATGCCGACGACGCCCTCGTGGAAATCGGCGTCGAACAGGGCCACGGCCGGGGGCAGGGCGCCCGACAGCGCCTCGACGAGGGCATCCAGCCGGGCCTCGGCCATCTCGCGCATGCCGCTTTCGATGTCGCGGCGCTCGCGGTTGATGGCGTCCAGTTGCGTGGCCAGGGCGAGCGCGCGCTCGGGATCGTCCGTGGTCAGCGTCTCGATGCCCAGCGTCATGTCGGCCAGCCGGCCGGCTGCGTTGATGCGCGGCCCGAGGGCGAAGCCGAGGTCGAAGCCCTGCGCCTGGCTGGCATCCCGCTTCGCGGCCGAGAACAGGGCCATGACGCCCGGTTGTGCCCGCCCGGCGCGCATGCGGCGCAGGCCCTGCGCGACGAGCCGGCGGTTGTTCGCATCCAGCTTGACGACGTCGGCGACCGTGCCGAGTGCGACCAGGTCCAGCAGCCCGTCCAGGCGAGGCACTTCGGTGTACGCACCCCGCGCACGCAGCTCCGCGCGCAGGCCCATCAGCACGTAGAAGGCCACACCCACGCCGGCAAGCGACTTGCTCGCGAAGCTGCAGCCCGGCTGGTTGGGGTTCACGATCGCGTCGGCGTCGGGCACTACCACGGCGCCGTCGACCACGGCGGGCAGGTGATGGTCGGTCACCAGCACCTTGAGCCCGTGAGCGCGGGCGTGGGCGACGCCGGCGAGGCTCGCAATGCCGTTGTCGACCGTCACGAGCAGGGCGGGCTGCTGTTCCAGCGCGAGGTCGACGATGGTCGGCGTGAGGCCGTAGCCGTGAACGGCCCGGTCCGGCACCACGTAGCCGAGCTGGTTAGGCCGCGCGCCCAGCAGCCGCAGGCCGCGCAGCATGACGGCGCAGGCGGTCGCGCCGTCGCAGTCGTAGTCGGCCACGATGACGAGGCGCTGGCCGGCCTGCAGGGTGTCGGCCAGCAGGGTGGCGGCTTCGGGCAGGCCCTTGAGGCCGCTCGGCGGCAGGAGTTGGCCGAGGCTGTCGTCCAGCTCCGCCGCCTCGCGCACGCCGCGTGCCGCCAGCAGGCGCGCGAGCAGGGGCGCGACGCCGGCCTGCTCCAGCGCCCACGCGGTGCGGGGCGGCACCTCGCGCTCGATGAGGCGCGGCGCGTTCACAGGGCCTCCAGCACGGCGGCCGGGTCCGGGGGCTGCAGGCGTCGCCGGAGCTTTTGCAACAGCGACAACGGCTGGCGCGTGAAGCGTCGGGCGAAACGTTCACCGCACAGCGTGAGGCTGTCCAGCGGCTGCGCGAGGGGGCCGGCGTCCAGCCGCTGCCAGGCGTCGGCCCAGGCGGCGAGGTCGCCGCTGAGCAAGGGCTCGGTCAGCCGGTCATCGACCGTGATCTCGGCCGACGCCGCGCCGGCGCGGCCGATGTCGCCGATCCAGACGGCGTTGATCACGTGCTCGCCGCGTGCCTCGCGTTCGATGTTGAGCGCATGGCCGTGCAGCAGCATCTGCGCTTCGTTCTGCCAGCGGCGCAGCACGCGGCTGTCGGGCAACCAAGGTTCGATGGGTCGGCCGGCCGCGCGCTCGATGCTGGCCGCCTGCAGGCCGTCCAGCGCGCTGGCGTGGCCGATCGCCCAGCGCGTGGCGTCCAGCGTGCGCCACTGCCAGCCCTCGGCCTCGGGCCAGAGTTCCTTCAACACGCCCACCAGGCGCGCGGCTTCGGATTCCGACAGGTGAAGTGCGGCCGGCGGCAGCACGTCGACCCCGTCGGTGCCCACCGCAAGATGCACTGGGGTCATGAGTGCCCAGGCCAGGTCGGGGCCGGCATCCACGGCCCAGGCGGCCGCGCTCGGCACCGCCTGGCCGCGCAGGGCGGCCAACGCCAGGTGATGCGGCGGCTGTGGCGAATACTCGTCAGTGCCCCAGGTTTCGGCCGCGGTCAGCCGGGCGAGCTGCTCGGTGAGGTGGGGCAGGGCGAGGCCTGCGAAGGCATGCCGCGCGGCGTCGTCCAGGGCGCCAGCGTGGGGAATCATCAGGTGCATGGCGCCGGATTATCTCGGGGGGCTTTCAAGCCGTTGTCACACAAGCTTCATACACTTTTTACTCATGACCGACCCGACTCCGCTGAAGCTCCTCAACCGCGAACAGGCCATCCTCGAATTCAACCGCCGTGTTCTCGCGCAGGCCCAGCGTGAGGACGTGCCGCTACTGGAGCGGCTGCGTTATGTCTGCATCGTGTCAAGCAACCTGGATGAGTTCTTCGAGGTGCGCTTCGCCGACATGCTGGAGGCCGCGCGCGACCCGCTGAGCCCGGTCAGCGGTGCCGACGTCGATCGTGTCGGCCGCGCAGCGCACACGCTCATCGACGAGCAATACCTGATCTTCAACGAGCAGTTGATGCCCCTGTTGAAGGAGCAGCGCATCGTCATCCTCAACCACGCCGACCGCGACGAGCCGCAGCGGCAGTGGGTGCAGAAGTTCTTCGAGCGTGAGGTGCGGCCGCTGCTCGTGCCGGTGGGGCTGGACCCGGCCCACCCGTTCCCGCAGGTGGCGAACAAGTCGCTGCATTTCATCGCGCGGCTGTCTGGCAAGGATGCCTTCGGCCGCGACACGCGTATCGCCATCGTCAAGGTGCCGCGCGTGCTGCCGCGCGTCATCAAGCTGCCGGCGCACCTGAGCGAGGGCCGCCAGGCCTTCGTGCTGCTGACCAGCGTCATCCGCGCGCACCTGGAGGAACTGTTCCCGGGCCGCAAGGTGGAGGCCTTTTCGCAGTTCCGGGTCACGCGGGACTCCGACCTGGAAGTGGACGAAGAAGAAATCGCCAACCTGCGGCATGCCCTGCGCTCGGGGCTGACCACGCGTCATTTCGGCCGCGCGGTGCGGCTGGAGGTGGTCAACACCTGCCCGGCCGAACTGTCGGAGTTCCTGCTGGAGCAGTTCGGCCTGCCCGTGGCTGCCCTGTACCGGGTGAACGGCCCGGTGAACCTGGTGCGCCTGAACGAGCTGATCGACCAGACCGACGCGCCGGCGCTGCGTTTCCCGCACTTCGAACCGGCCTGGCCGGTGCGCCGGCTGCCCCGGCACAAGTCCATCTTCGAGCGACTCAAGAAGACCGACGTGCTGCTGCACCATCCCTTCGAGAGCTTCGAGCCCGTCGTGCAGATGCTCCGCGAAGCGGTGCTCGACCCCGACGTGCTGGCCATCAAGCAGACGATCTATCGCACCGGCGCCAAGAGCGAGCTGATGGACCTGCTCATCGAGGCGGCGCGGCGGGGCAAGGAGGTGATGGCCGTCGTCGAGCTGAAGGCGCGCTTCGATGAGGAGGCCAACATCAACTGGGCCGAGCGGCTGGAGGCCGTCGGCGCACAGGTGGTGTACGGCATCGTCGGCTACAAGACGCACGCCAAGCTGCTGATGATCACGCGTCGCGAGAACGGCAAGCTGCGCCGCTATGCGCACATCTCCACCGGCAACTACAACCCGCGCACGGCCCGGCTCTACACCGATCTCGGCCTGCTGACCGCCGACGCCGACCTGACGGCCGACGCTGACTCGGTGTTCCGCCAGTTGGCGTCGCTGGGCAAGTTCAAGGCGCCGCGGCGCATGCTGCTGGCGCCTTTCAACATGCACGGTCGGATGCTGGAACTGCTCGGGCTTGTGGAGAAGGCGGCGCTCGGCGGCTACAAGAGCGCGCGCGTGGTCGTGAAGATCAACGCGCTGACCGATGCGGAACTGATCCATGCGCTGCTGCGTACCGCGCAGGCCGGCGCGAAGATCGACCTGATCGTGCGCGGCGCCTGCATGCTGCCCCCGGGCTTGCCGGGCGTCAGCGACAACATCGTGGTGCGTTCGGTGGTCGGTCGCTTCCTGGAGCACACCCGGGTGCTGTACTTCTGCTGGGGGGCGGGCGACGACGACACGGCCCTGTACCTGTCCAGCGCCGACTGGATGAGCCGCAACATGTTCCGCCGGATCGAAGTCGCCTGGCCGGTGCTGGACGTCCGCCTGCGCCAGCGTGTCATCGACGAGGCGCTGCAGCCCTACCTGCACGACACGCTGGATGCCTGGCAACTGGGCCCGGACGGGCGCTCGGTTCGCATCGGGAGCAGCGGCGTCAGTGCTCAGCAGGCGCTGATGCGCCGCTATGCCGAGTGATCATCGGCCGCATGCTTGACTCGCAGAGAGCCGAATGGACCTGATCCTCTGGCGCCACGCCGAAGCCGAACTGGCCACTGCCGGCCAGGATGACCTGCAGCGTGCGCTGACCCACAAGGGCGAACGCCAGGCCCGGCGCATGGCGGCCTGGTTGAACCACCGGCTGCCGGCCACGACCCGCGTGCTGGTGAGCCCGGCACTGCGCTGCCGCCAGACGGCTGAGGCCCTCGGCCGGGAGATGCGCATCGTGCCCGCCCTGGCACCCGATGCCGCTACCGCGGCCCTGATCGACGCCGCACGCTGGCCGCGATCGAGCGAGCCGGTGCTGATCTGCGGTCACCAGCCCACGCTCGGTCAGTTGGCCGCGCAGTTGCTGGCCGGCGTCGAGCAGGACTGGGCGGTGAAGAAGGGTGCCGTCTGGTGGCTGCGCTGGCGCCAGCGTGACGGCGAGCCTGAGGTGACCCTGCACGCGGTCCAGGGGCCCGACGCGCTGTAGCGGAGGTGCCGCCTGTGGCGAGCCGCAGCGCCTCAGGGACGGCCAACGAAAAACGGGTCACGCCGTAAGGCATGACCCGTTGATCTACTCAATAAATGGTCGGGACGGCGGGATTCGAACTCGCGACCCCTTGCACCCCATGCAAGTGCGCTACCAGGCTGCGCTACGCCCCGACTGAGCCAAGCAGTATAACCGAGGAATTCGCCCTCCAGACGAACGCGGCACGCCTTGGCGCCGAAATCAATTCAGAAGGCTGGCCCGGATGGCGAGCAGTTCGGCACGCACCTGCTCGATTGACGTCACGGGGTCGAGCGCGATGACCGGCAGGGTGAGGGACGCCTCGGCGGCCTTCAGCGGCTGGGCATGCGCGACGGCGGAGCGAGCCGCGATGGGCGGAATCACCGGCGCGGGACCCGCCTCGACGTCGTCTTCGTCGAGGTCGTCGTCGGCCATGTCGAATGCATGGGCCGCCTCGGCTTCGTCACGGAAGTTTTGCGCAGTCGCAGGAGGCAGTCCCTCGCTGAGCTGGTTGCGCGCGCCGCTGATCGTGAAACCCTGGTCGTAGAGCAGATCACGGATGCGGCGGATCAGCAGCACCTCGTGATGCTGGTAGTAGCGGCGGTTGCCGCGGCGCTTCATGGGCTTGAGTTGGGTGAACTCCTGCTCCCAATAGCGCAGCACATAGGGCTTCACGCCGCAAAGCTCGCTGACCTCACCGATCGTGAAGTAGCGCTTGGCGGGGATGGCCGGGAGTGCCTTATCCATTAGAAATTCTCATTGCGAATCAACAAGTTCGCGAGGGGGATGCAGACTCTACTCGAAGTCTTCGCCCGTGGGCGTGTCTCCTTGTACCTGCCCCTTGAGTTTGTGGCTGGCGTGAAAAGTCACGACATTGCGCGCCTTGATCGGGATGGATTCGCCCGTGCGCGGGTTGCGGCCGGGGCGCGGCGCCTTGCGGCGGATGTTGAAGTTGCCGAAGCCCGACAGCTTCACATCCTGGCCCTTCACCAGGCTGTCATGCAGGATGTCGAAGAAGGCTTCGACCATGTCCTTGGACTCGCGCTTGTTCAGGCCGAGCTTGTCGAACAGCAGTTCGGCCAGTTCGGCCTTGGTCAGCGTGGGCGTCTCGAGGCTGCCGATGACGACGGCAGCAGCGTCCTTCTTGGTGTCGTTGGCGTCCATGGGTCCTCCGTTCAGCCGCGCAGGCGGGCTCCCAGTTGCTGGGCCGTCGCCGTGACGATGGCCGTGACCACGCCCTCGATCCGTTCATCGGTCAGCGTGGCCTCGTCGTCCAGCAGCTCCAGGCGCACTGCCAGGCTGCGTTCATCGGCCTGCAGGTCGGTGCTGGCGCCGGCTGCGGGCTTGAAGACGTCGAACAGGCGGGCCGAGCGCAGCAGGGGGCCGCCGGCCGTGGTGATGGCGGCCATCAGCGCGTCATGGCTGACACCGTCCTTCACGACCAGGGCGAGGTCACGCTGCACGGCCTGCTGGCGCGGCAGCGGCTGGCCGTGGGGCAGGGTGCGGATCAGCGCCGCGTCCAGTGCCAGCTCGAAGACGATCGGCGCGCTGCCGGTGATCTCGTAGGCCTGGCGCCAGCGCGGGTGCAGTTCGCCGACGACACCGATGGGGGCGCCGTCCAGGCTCACGCGGGCGCTGCGGCCCGGATGCAGCGCCGGGTGCTCGGCGGCTTCGAAAGTCAGCGTCTGCGGCGCGAACAGGGCTTCCAGGTCGCCCTTCACGTCGAAGAAGTCGACGGCGCGGTCGCGCTGGCTCCATTGCTGCTGCTCGGCCGGGCCCCAGGCCAGGCCGCCCAGGCGCAGCGGCTGCGCAATGCCCGCCACCGCCAACGGGCCGTTGGCCACCGAGTCGTCGCGCTTGAACACGCGCCCCAGTTCGAACACGCGCACGCGTGTCGCGCGGCGGGCCTGGTTGTGGCGCAGCACCTGCACGAGGCTGCCGATGAGGCTCGTGCGCATGACGGCCAGCGGTGCGGCGATGGGGTTGAGCAGCTTGATCGGGTTCGTCTCGCCGGCGAGGTCGCGCTCCCAGCGTTCCTCGACGAAGCTGAAGTTGATCGTCTCGAAGTAGTCGCGCGCCGCCACCGCGCGGCGCAGGGCGTGCTGGCCGCTGCGGCTTTCGGTGCGGGTGCGGCCGACGATGGGTGCGAGCGGCGCGGTGGACGGCAGCGTCGGGTAGCCCATCACGCGGATGACTTCCTCGATGAGGTCTTCCTCGATCTGCAGGTCGAAGCGCCAGCTCGGCGGGGTCACCGTGAGCACGCCGTCAGCGGCGGTGAACGGCAGGCCCAGGCGCGTGAAGACGCGCTCGCAGTCCGCCTGCGTCACCGGCATGCCGATGACCTTGGCGGCGCGCGCGACGCGCAGGGCCACGGGTTGGCGCACCGGCAGATTGGGCGACTGGTCGTCCATCGGGCCGACGCGGGTGTCGGGCGTGCCGCAGATGTCGAGGATGAGCTGCGTGATGCGCTCGATGTGCTCGGCGGTCTGGGCCGGGTCCACGCCGCGCTCGAAGCGGTGACCGGCGTCGGTCGAGAAGTTGTAGCGGCGACCGCGGCCCATCACGGCCTCGGGCCACCAGAAGGCGGCTTCGACGTAGACGTTCGTGGTGTCGTCGGAGACGGCGGTGTGGTCGCCGCCCATGATGCCGGCCAGCGACTCGACCTCGCGGGCGTCGGCAATCACGCCGACCTTCTCGTCGACCGTGATGGTGTTGCCGTTCAGCAGCTTCAACTGCTCGCCGGCGCGGCCCCAGCGCACGACGAGCCCGCCGCTGATCTTGTCCAGGTCGAAGATGTGCGAGGGGCGGCCGTACTCGAACATCACGTAGTTGGAAATGTCGACGAGCGCCGTGACCGAGCGCTGGCCGCAGCGCTCCAGGCGCTGGACCATCCAGGCCGGCGTTTGCGCCTTCGTGTCGATGCCCTGGATGACGCGGCCCGAGAAGCGGCCGCACAGGTCGGTGGCTTCGACGCGCGCGGGCAGGGTGGCATCGGTCGTGGGCTTCACGGCGGGGAACTCGGCCTTGAGCAAGGGCGAGCCCGTGAGTGCGGCGACTTCGCGCGCGATGCCGTAGACCGACAGGCAGTGGCCGAGGTTGGGCGTGAGCTTGAGCGTGAAGAGGGTGTCGTCCAGCGCCAGGTGCTTGCGGATGTCTTCGCCGACGGCCGCGCCGGCGGTCAGCTCGAGCAAGCCGCCATGGTCTTCGCTGAGCTTGAGCTCGCGGGCCGAGCACAGCATGCCGAAGCTTTCGACGCCGCGCAGCTTGCCCACGCCGATCTTGAACGGCTTGCCGTCTTCACCGGGCGGCAACTCGGCGCCGACCGTGGCCAACGGCACCTTGATGCCGGCACGGGCGTTGGGGGCGCCGCAGACGATCTGCAGGGGCTCAGCGCCACCGGCATTGACCTTGCACACACGCAGCTTGTCGGCGTTCGGGTGCTGCGTGGCTTCGAGGATTTCGGCCACGACGATGCCGTGGAAGGGCGGCGCGACCGGGCGCAGCTCTTCCACTTCCATGCCGGACATGGTCAGCAGCTCGGCCAATTGGGCGGTGGACAGCGGCGGGTTGCAGAACTCGCGCAGCCAGGACTCGGGGAATTGCATGATCTTGTTCTTGTCGGATTACTTGAACTGGGCGAGGAAGCGCAGGTCGCCGTCGAAGAAGGCGCGCAGGTCGTTCACGCCGTAGCGCAGCATGGCCAGGCGGTCGATGCCGGAGCCGAACGCGAAGCCGATGTAGCGCTCGGGGTCGAGGCCCATGTTGCGGATGACTTGCGGGTGCACCTGTCCCGAGCCGGATACCTCCAGCCAGCGGCCCTTCAGCGGGCCGCTCTCGAACATGATGTCGATTTCGGCGCTGGGCTCGGTGAACGGGAAGTAGCTGGGGCGGAAGCGCAGCTGCAGCTGGTCGGTCTCGAAGAAGGCGGTGATGAAGTTCAGGTAGACCGCCTTCAGGTCCTTGAAGGAGATGTTCTCGCCGACCCACAGGCCTTCGACCTGGTGGAACATCGGCGAGTGGGTGGCGTCGCTGTCCACGCGGTAGGTGCGGCCCGGGGCGATGACGCGGATCTCGGGCATGGTGGCCTGGCCGGCGTAGCGCTTGGCGTGGGCCTGCGCATAGCGGATCTGCATCGGGCTGGTGTGCGGGCGCAGGTTGAGCCAGCTGCCGTTCTCGTCCTTCATGTCGACGTAGAACGTGTCCTGCATGGAGCGGGCAGGGTGGTTCTCGGGGTTGTTCAGGGCCGAGAAGCTGTACCAGTCGGTCTCGATCTCGGGGCCGTCGGCCACGTCGAAGCCCATGGACGAGAAGATGGCTTCGATGCGCTCCATGGCGCGGGTGATTGGGTGCAGGCCGCCGGTGCCGCGTTGGCGGCCAGGCAGGGTGACGTCAAGCGCCTCGGCCTTGAGCTGCTTCTCGAGCTCGGCGGCGGCCAGGGCGTCGCGGCGGGCGGTCAGGGCGGCCTCGATGGCCACCTTGCACTGGTTGATCTCGGCGCCGCGCGTCTTCTTCTCCTCGATGCTGAGGGCCCCGAGGCCCTTCATCAGTTCAGTCACGCGGCCGGACTTGCCGAGGAAGCGGGCCTTGGCGTTTTCCAGTTCGGCGGGCGTGGGAGCGGCGGCGAAGTCGGCTTTGGCCGACTCCAGCAGGGCGTCGAGATCAGACATTCGAAATTTGGAATGAAAAAGGGCCGACCCAGTGGGCCGGCCCTGAAAGTTTGCGGGCTCCGGCAGTGCCGGAGCGATTCGCAATCAGGCGAGCGCGGCCTTCACCTTGGCGAAGATGCTGGCAAAACCAGCCGGGTCGTTGACGGCCAGATCGGCGAGGACCTTGCGGTCGATCTCGATCTGGGCCTTCTTCAGACCCGCCACGAACTTGCTGTAGGACAGGCCCAGGCCACGCGAGGCGGCATTGATACGGGCAATCCAGAGCTGACGGAAGACGCGCTT
>RXJW01000062.1 GCA_003963005.1 Burkholderiales bacterium | reverse complement strand
GATGTTGTTGAAGCCGATGACGCGGCGGTCCTGGCTCCACAGCGTGGCGTAGCGCGGGCCGTTGACGTTGACGACCGGCGGGTCCTCGCCGAGCGTCTTCCAGACGACGCCGCCCCAGCCCGCCTCGAAGGCCCGGCGCACGTTCACTTCCTTGTCGGTCGGCGGGGCCGAGGCCAGCCAGAAGGGGTTGGGGCTCTTGATGCCGAGGAAATCGGTGCTGAGGTCAGCCATGGGTGGCCTCCTGGTCCAGGTGACGGGCGGTAGCGAGGCCCAGGGCGCGGTCGATGTCGATGGCGGCACGCTTGCCGTGCTCGACCGCTTCCACCGTCAGGTCGCGACCGCCGACGCGGCAGTCGCCGCCGGCCCAGACGCGGGGCAGGCTGGTGGCGCCGTCAGCGTCGGTCTTGATGCGGCCGCCTTCCAGCGCGAGGGCGCCGCCGGCGGGTTCGGCACGGTAGGTCTGGCCGATGGCGCGCAACACCATGTCGGCCTCGATGACGAACTGCTCGCCCGTGTCGACGAGCTGGCCGTTCTCCAGCCGCGTGGCGGCAAAGCGCATGCCACGCAGCACGCCGCCCTCAGCCTCCACGGCCAGCGGCCGGGCCCAACAGCGGATCGTGACGCCATGCGTCTGCGCCCACTGCTGCTCGTGCAGCGAGGCGGAGAGGCCGTCCGGCCCGCGGCGGTAGACCATGGTCACCTGCTCGGCGCCGAGCAGCTTGCTCTGCACGGCGGCATCGACGGCCGTCATGCCACCGCCGATGACGACGACGCGCCGGCCCACGGCCACGATCTCGGGGGCGCTCTGGCGCAGCTCCGCGATGAAGTCCACGGCATCGCGCAAGCCCGGCAGCTCGGGCTCGGCAATGCCGAGAGCGTTGACGCCCTGCAGGCCCAGGCCCAGGAAGACGGCGTCGTACCCGGCCAGCAGGCCGTCGAGCGTGATGTCGCGGCCCAGGCGCGTGTTCAACTTGGGTGTGATGCCGCCGATGGACAGCAGCCAGTCGATCTCGCGCTGCGCGAAGCCGCCGGCCACCTTGTAGGTCGCCAGGCCGTATTCGTTGAGGCCGCCGAGCTTGGGCGCGGCGTCGAACAGCGTCACGTCATGGCCGCGCCAGGCCAGGCCATGCGCAGCCGCCAGGCCTGCGGGCCCGGCGCCCACCACGGCCACGCGGCGGCCCGTGGGCATGCCGCGCTCGAACAGCGGCTTGCCCGGGCGGGCCAGGTGCCCCTCCACCGCAAAGCGCTGCAACAGGCCGATCTCGACCGGCTTGCTTTCGTTGGTGTTGCGCACGCAGGCCTGCTCGCACAGCACCTCCGTCGGGCAGACGCGGGCGCACATGCCGCCCAGCGGGTTGGCCGTCAGGATGGCCTCGGCCGCGCCGCGGACGTTGTCCTGCGCGATGCGCTGGATGAAGGCGGGGATGTCGATGCCCGTGGGGCAGGCCGTCTGGCAGGGCGCATCGAAACAGTAGTAGCAGCGTTCGGCTTCGATCAGGGCCTGCGTGCGGTTCAGCGGCGGGTGCGCATCGGCGAAATGGCTCGCGTACTCAGCGGGCGCGAGCCGGCCGGATTTCAGGTCTGCAGGATCCACGGAGGTCTCCAGTCGGATAACAGACAAACATTACTGCCTAGTAAAACTTGACCGAAGCGTAAAAACCCGCAGGGCCGGCTTGGTGCGTGCCGTCAAAATGCGGTGCATGACCGACATCGCCACCGTGACGCGCGTCCCACGCGCCGCCACCTTGCGCAAGCAGGAGGCCATCCTGGCCGAGGCTGAACGCCAGTTCGCCCGCTTTGGCTTCGAGGGCGTGAGCCTGGACAGCATCGCTGCGGTCCTGGACCTGTCCCGCCAGAACCTGCTGTACCACTGGCCCAGCAAGGAAGAGCTCTACCGCGCGGTGCTGGACAGCGTCATGAACGAATGGATGGCCTGCATGACGGCCATCACCGAGGCGACCGATCCGCAGACCGCCATCCAGGCCTACATCGATGTCAAGCTGCGCTTCAGCCGCGACCGGGCCAGCGGTAACGCCGTCTTCACCCGCGAGATCATGGCCGGCGCACCGCGCTACCAGGACGTGCTGAAGGCCCGCGTGATGCCGCTGCTGCATGCCGACGTGGCTCGCTTCGAGCACTGGGCCGACGAAGGCCGCATCCGCCGCGTGGACTTCATGCACCTGATGTTCCTGATCTGGTCATCCACCCAGGCCTATGCCGATCTGGCGGCGCAGTTCGCGCTGTACATGGGCAAGCCGCGGCTGGACGACGGTGATTTCGAGACCGCCCGCGAGTTCATCAACAGCCTGATCTGGCGCAGCCTGGCGCCCTGATGCGGTCAGGCCGCCGGCTGGACGGCGCTGTGCAGTGTCCAGCGCCCCTTGCCGGTGCGCTTGCCGGACAGCATCGCCTGGTCGGCGAGGGTGAGCAGGGTCTGCGCATCGCGCCCGTGGGTCGGGCACAGGGCCACGCCGACGCTGGCACCCAGGCGCACCTGGCTGTTGTCGGGCAGCGAGAAGGCCGCGTCGAAGCACTGCATCAACCGCTCCACGGCGCGCACCTCGCCGGCCGGGTTGTCCAGGTGGCTGAACACCACGACGAACTCATCGCCACCGAGTCGGGCGACGATGTCGTTGCCCCGGCACTGCTCGTTCAGGCGCTGTGCCACGGCCCGCAGCAGCGCGTCGCCTGCATCGTGGCCGCGCTCGTCGTTCACGGCCTTGAATCCGTCCAGGTCCAGGTAGCACACCGCCAGCGGTGAATCCTGCCGCTGTGCATCGCGCAGCAGGAAGGCCAGCCGCTCCTGCAGCAGGTGGCGGTTGGGCAGGCCGGTCAGCGCATCATGCAGCGCCAGGTGGCGGGCCTGCTCCTCTCGCTCCTTCACGGCCGTGATGTCCACCATCAGCCACAGGGTGTCGCCACCGGGCAGGAAGGTGCCGCTGAGGTCGATCCAGAGCCGGGTGCCATCCTTGCGCACCATCTGCACCTGAGCCCGGAAACGCCCCGAGGTGGGCATGCGGTTGTAGCCCCGCCCGGCCCGTTCGAACGCGGCGTCATCGGGGTAGAACAGCCGTGCCGACTGGCCCCGCAGTTCGTCGGACGTGTAGCCGAACATCTCGGCGAGCGCCCGGTTGTGCCAGACCTCGTGCCGGTCGCGCAGCCGCACCATCGGCACGAGGTCGTTGTCGAGCAGCGCCCCGCGCTCGCTGGCCAGTTGCGCGACCTGATGGCGGGCCCGCACCTGGCGCGCCTGTGCGCGGTAGATCGCCCAGGCAGCGCCGAGGATCAGGCCGCACTGACCGAAGGCGAGCCCGCCGAACACCCAGGCCTGGTGCGTCCAGGACGAAAAGTATTCGCGGGTGGACAGGCCGGCCAGCATCACGAGCGGATAGCCCGGCACGGCCTCATAGGCGATCACGCGCTCGATGCCATCGAGCGACGCACGCGCGATGACGCTGCCTCGCTCCGGTCGCACGGCCATCGCGGCGCGCAGTTCGGCCGTCGTCAGCGCACTGCCGATGCCCGGCACCTCGCTGCCATCGCCGGGGGCGAGCCGGGCCAGCAGCACGAGGCTGCGGGTGCGCAGCGTGGCTGCACCTTCCAGGCCGAGGTCGGCGTGGCGGAAGTCTGCCGCGAGCTGGTCGGCCGCCAGGCGTGCCACCGCCGTGCCCGCAAATCCCCCGTCGCCGTCCAGGCGGGCACGCGCCAGGATCAGACCCCAGCCGGCGCCGCCGGCCGGCGGCACGGCGTCGGAGACGGCCAGCCGCGTCGGGGACCGTCGGGCCGTGTCGAACACCTCGCGTGCGGGACCGGTCAGCGTGGTTTGCGCGCCCGTGCCGAGCACACGACCCTCGGCGTCGGTCAGTTGCAGCTGCGTCAGCCCCGGCACCACCGCCTGCTGCGTCTGCGTGATCGCCCGAATCGCCGCCGCCGTGGGCGTCGCGTGCGGCGCTTGGGCCTGCAGCAGCAGCCCGGCCGCCTGCAGCGCGTTGTCGGCCAGTTTGAGACGTGCAGCCACGTTGACGGCGAGCGTCTGCGCCACATTGCCTGCGGCCAGCCGTGCTTCGGCCGCCTGGGCCTGGTGGCTTTCCCAGAGCGCGAGGACCGTGCCGCCCGTCACCAGCAGCAGCAGCAGCGCCACACCGAGCGCGAGGTGGCGGCGAAAACGCAGCAGGCTGACGTGGACGTACGGCGAGTCGGTGGATTTCATGCGGCCCGCAGGCTCCGGGGCGATCTCTGCCCGCCACACAGTGTAGGGGGCCTGGTGCCCGGGGTCAGAGCTTGAGCACGGCTTCCAGGTTGACCCGCAGTTTCAACTCGGCCGGCGCCAGACTCGCGGCAATGGCCTGCGAGGCCAGGCGCGTGTCCCGGGCCACTGGGTTGCTCAAGGGGCTGCCGCTCTTGCCCAGCAGTGCGGCCACCATGGGCTCATTCGCGCTGAAGCCGCGCTTGAACACGATGCCGATCTCGCCGTTGGCCAGGCGAACGATCGTGCCGGGTGGGTACAGGCCCACCACCTTGATCAGTGCGGCACCGGCTTCGTCGGGTTGCTGGTGTTCGTCCAGGAATACGGCGCGGGCGGCCTTGGCGCCGCTCATCGCCGGCCGGCTGCGGCGCGGCGACAGGCGCGCCCCGAAGATGTCGATGCGGCGCAGCAGCCGTGCCAGCATCTCGCCCGCACCCCGGCCCGCCAGCGGGCCGGGGCCGGCTTCATGATGCAGGCGCACGGCGGTCAACCACGCCTGGTCCTGGATGCCGAGCTGAGCCAGGCGGGCCGCTGCCTTGTCGCCGTGCGCCGCCAGCGCCTGCCGCTGGGCCGGCGTGGCGGCATCGGCCTGGCTGGCCATGCGGTCATGCACTGCGCCGGCACCGTAATTCATGGTCAAGGCGGCGCCGTGCAGGGCCTCGCGAAGCGGGCCGGGGAGCTTGAGTTGCTGGGCGACGAGTTCGGCCAGCAGCAGCGTGAGCAGCGCATGACGCGCGCTGTAGTCGGCGAACTCCTGGCTGGTCTCGAAGATCAGCAGCAGCAGGGTGCCGTCGGGCTGGGCGTGCAGGCGCCGCAGCACGTTGTCCCGCAGGGCCGTCAGCCGGGGCAGGAAGTCGGCAGGCTCGGCCTCGCGCAGCAGCGTGTGGGCGTGCAGCAGCAGGTCCGACCAAGCCTCGCGCGGGCCCAACTCCACCTTGGCCGCGGCAGGCTGATCCAGGCGAAAGCTCGAATCTGCCTTGGCGATGTCGGCCAGTGGCTTGTCCTGCAGCACCAGGGTGTCGAGCCGGTGAGCGCGGGCGCGCTGGTATTCCATCGTGTCCTGGGCGTTGACCCAGGCACCCTCGTCGATGAGGCTGCGCACCAGCGGCGAGTCCCGCAGCGTCTGGCCGCGCGCGAACAGCAAGTTGCCGGCCGCATCGAACAGGTCGTAGGGCAGGGTCATGCCGACCCGCAGCGTGCGGGCGGGGAGGGGAATGAGGTCAGAGGCCATGGATCCAGGCATTGTTCGGCAGGAACAAGCCGGGCTTGAGCGTACGCGAAGGCCGGCTGCGTAGAATTCCCGCCTTCATCCGAGGAGCGCTGCGAGGGTTTTCGGCCCCCAGGCTCGGATCGTTCCCAACGGCGCTCATCGATTCCCCGCGCGAGACGCCATCGATGATCACCCTGCCGCCGCCTCCCCTCAAGCTCTCCGGCCTGGAGCCCGTTGCCATCGGTGCGGGCAGCCTGTTCGTCAACATCGGCGAACGCACCAACGTGACGGGCTCCAAGGCCTTCGCGCGCATGATCCTGGCCGGCCAGTTCGAGGACGCCCTGGCCGTGGCCCGCCAGCAGGTCGAGAACGGCGCCCAGGTCATCGACATCAACATGGACGAGGCGATGCTCGACAGCCAGGCGGCCATGGTGCGCTTCCTGAACCTGATCGCCGGCGAGCCCGAGATCGCGCGCGTGCCGATCATGATCGACTCCTCCAAGTGGTCGGTCATCGAGGCGGGCCTGAAGTGCATCCAGGGCAAGGGCATCGTCAACTCCATCTCGCTGAAGGAAGGCGAGGCCGAGTTCAAGCGACAGGCCACGCTGGTGCGCCGGTTTGGCGCGGCAGCCGTCGTGATGGCCTTCGACGAGCAAGGCCAGGCCGACACCTTCCAGCGCAAGATCGAGATCTGCGAGCGGGCCTACCGCCTGCTCGTGGACGAGGTGGATTTCCCGCCCGAGGACATCATCTTCGACCCCAACATCTTCGCGATCGCCACGGGCATCGAGGAGCATGACAACTACGCGGTCGACTTCATCGAGGCCACCCGCTGGATCAAGGCCAACCTGCCGGGCGCCAAGGTGTCGGGCGGCGTGTCCAACGTGAGCTTCAGTTTCCGGGGCAACGAGCCGGTGCGCGAGGCCATCCACACCGTCTTCCTGTACCACGCCATCCAGGCGGGCATGGACATGGGCATCGTGAACGCCGGCATGATCGGCGTCTACGACGACCTCGACCCCGAACTGCGCGAACGCGTGGAAGACGTGGTGCTCAACCGCCGCTCCGATGCGGGTGAACGGCTGATCGAGATCGCCGACCGCGCCAAGAGCGCCGGCAAGGACGACACGGCCCGCCTGGCCTGGCGCACGGGTGACGTGAACGCGCGGCTCACGCACGCGCTGGTGCACGGCATCACCGACTTCATCACCGACGACACCGAGGAAGCCTGGCAAGCCATCAAGGCCACCGGCGGACGGCCGCTGCACGTCATCGAGGGTCCGCTGATGGCGGGCATGAACGTGGTGGGTGACCTGTTCGGCGCCGGCAAGATGTTCCTGCCCCAGGTCGTGAAGAGCGCCCGCGTGATGAAGCAGGCCGTGGCGCATCTGCTGCCCTACATCGAGGAGGAAAAGCGCCTCCTGATCGAAGGCGGCGGCGACGCCAAGCCGAAGGGCAAGATCGTCATCGCGACCGTCAAGGGCGACGTGCACGACATCGGCAAGAACATCGTCACGGTGGTCCTGCAGTGCAACAACTATGAAGTCGTCAACATGGGCGTCATGGTGCCGGCCCAGGACATCCTGAAGAAGGCCAAGGAAGAGGGCGCGGACATCATCGGCCTGTCGGGCCTGATCACGCCGAGCCTGGAAGAGATGCAGCACGTGGCGGCCGAGATGCAGCGCGATGCCTACTTCTCCGCGCGCAAGACGCCGCTGCTGATCGGCGGTGCCACCACGAGCCGCGTGCACACGGCCGTCAAGATCTCGCCTCACTACGAAGGCCCGGTCGTCTACGTGCCTGATGCCTCGCGGGCGGTGGGCGTGTGCAGCGAACTGCTGAGCGACGAGCGCGCCGCGGCCTACATCGCCGAGCTGAAGGCCGACATCGAGAAGACGCGCGCCCTGCATGCCGGCAAGAAGCAGACGCCGCTCGTGCCGCTGGCCGAGGCCCGCGCCAATGCCGCGCCGCTGGACCTGGCCCGCGTGGCGCCGGCACCGAAGTTCACCGGCCGCCGCGTGCTGAAGAACCTCGACCTGGCGGAGCTGGCCCGCTACATCGACTGGGGCCCGTTCTTCCAGACCTGGGACCTGGCCGGCCCCTACCCGGCCATCCTCGATGACGAGGTCGTCGGCTCGGAAGCGCGCAAGGTGTTTGCCGATGCGCAGGCCATGCTGAAGAAGATCATCGACGGCCGCTGGCTGCAGGCGCATGCCGTGTTCGGCCTGTACCCGGCCGAGCGCGCGGGGGCCGACGACATCGCCATCCACAGCGAGCCGCCGATGGTGTGGCGGGGCTTGCGCATGCAGTCCGAGCGACCCGTGGTGGACGGCCGCAAGCGGCCCAACCGCTGCCTGGCCGATTTCGTCGCACCGCAGGGCGACCATGTCGGCCTGTTCGCCGTGACCGCCGGCCTGGGCGTGGACAAGAAGGAAGCCGAGTTCCTGGCCACGCACGACGACTACGCCGCCATCATGCTCAAGGCCCTGGCCGACCGGCTGGCCGAGGCGGCGGCGGAGTGGCTGCACGAGCGGGTGCGCCGGGAGTTCTGGGGTTATGCCGCGGGTGAGGCGCTGTCCAACGAAGACCTGATCGCCGAGAAGTACAGCGGCATCCGCCCCGCACCGGGCTACCCGGCCTGCCCGGATCACCTCGCCAAGCGGGACCTGTTCCGGGTGCTCGCGCCTGAGGAAATCGGCATGGGCCTGACCGAGAGCATGGCCATGACGCCGGCGGCCAGCGTCAGCGGCTTCTACCTGGCGCACCCGGAGGCGGCCTACTTCAACGTCGGGCGCATCGGTGACGACCAGTTGACCGATTGGGCGGCCCGCAGCGGCCTGAGCGAGGCGCAGGCGCGCCGGGCGCTGGCCCCGCTGCTGGGCTGAAGCATCCGCTTACAAGGCGGGCGCGCCGCTGCGGCGGTCTCCTACACGGCGGCTGGCCGCGCGAGCGCATCCTCGCGGCATCTCCCACAAAACCAAGAGGTCAGCCATGTCCAGCACCGTTCCTGCCAAGTCCGTTCAAGTCGTCGCCGGCGTGGCCGTCGTCATGGCCCTGCTGGGCGGGGCCTATGCCGTGGGGCGTTCGCAAGGGGTGACGGCGGCGCCTGAAGCAGCGTCGCTCCCGGCGCAGGCGCAGGCACCCATGCGTGCCGAACCCGCACCGCAGCGACTGGCCCATGCGCAGCCGGTGCGCGAAAGCAGCCGCACGCCTGCGCCGGTCGAGCGTGAGACGCAACCCGTGCTGTGCAGCGGCTGCGCCCGCGTGACCGACGTCCACACCGAGACCCGGCGCGGCCAGGCCAGTGGTGTCGGTGCAGTCGGCGGCGCGGTCGTCGGTGGCCTGCTGGGCAACATGGTGGGCGGCGGCACGGGCCGCAAACTCGCCACCGTGGGCGGGGCCGTGGCGGGCGGCTATGCCGGCAACGAAATCGAGAAGAACCAGAAGTCCCACACCGTCTGGGTGATCCAGATGCGCGAGTC
Source organism: Burkholderiales bacterium (assembly GCA_003963005.1). Lineage (GTDB taxonomy): Bacteria > Pseudomonadota > Gammaproteobacteria > Burkholderiales > Burkholderiaceae_C > Pelomonas. The sequence continues at coordinate 8,204 of RXJW01000062.1, read as the reverse complement.
CGACGGTCGCGTGCGCCGCTTCGAGCGCAGCGCCGACCCGGATCTGCGCGTCGGCGACGAAGTGCGCCTGACCGAGAACGGCTTCACCCGCCTGTGAGGTGCCGCGCAGACTCCTAGACGGTGATCGGCAACTTGCGGTCCAGCCCGGCGAGGTCCTGGCAGAAGAAGTCGTCCTTCAGATACCTGGGCTCGTAGCTGCGCACGTCGTAGTGCACCCAGGTGGGGGCGATGTCCGCGGGCTCCAGCGACTTGCGGTTCGCCCCGAGCCAGCCGATCTGCGCGTTGGACTTGGCCACGAGCAGGCCGCGCACCTCGTCGCAGCGTGCCATGTCGTCGCGCTTGCTCATGCCGGGTGGCAGCACGATGTCGATGTCCACCGCCTTGCCGTGGTGGTTGGTGGTGGTGCGCTGGTGCAGCTGGTTGTCCACGCTGCAGCGGTAGCCGGAGCTGAACACGAACTGCAGGTCCGGCCGGTAGGCGAACAGCGCGCGGGATGCCCACAGGATCATCCGGTGGATGCCGGGGTACTCGTAGCGGTAGTTCTGCTCCGTCTTGACGCTGCCGAAGTACAGCCCCTTGAACTTGCCCTGGCCGAAGCCGCTGCAGGTGCCGCAGCGGCAGCGCAGCTGGCTGAAGTCGATCGGGAAGCGCTGGGCGAGCTGGTCGATCGCCTGGAAGGTCGCGCGGTCGACGATGCCGGTCGGCGTGGCCATCTTCATCACGTCGGCCTGGAAGACCTTCACTTGCAACTCGGTGCCGGAGCCGAAGTCGCCGTCCGGCAGCGTGCCGCGGAAGCCGGCCAGCCGCACTTGCAGTTCGACGACGTCGTCGCCGTCGAGCCCTTGCTGCAGGATGCGATCACCGTAGGGCATGGAAGTCTCCTTCGAGTCGAGCCGCCCGCGCTGCACACCAGCGCTGCGGCTGTGCAGCGTAGGCGCAGGTCTTGCCGTCTGCCACCCCACGAGCGCCAGGCCGCTCGCTGTTTTGAGGATGTGCCGGGCTTCAGCCGCCGGCGCTGGGCAGGCCTCTGCGGAGTTGGATGGCTTCAGCCACATGACCGGCACCGATGCCTTCGGCCCCCGCGAGGTCGGCCACGGTGCGCGCCACGCGCAGCACCCGGTGAAAGCTGCGGGCCGACCAGCCGAGCCGTTCGGCCGAGCGCTCCAGCAGCGTGCGGGCCGCCGGCTCCAGCACGGCATGAGCGGTCAGGTCCTGGGGCTGCAGCTGCGCGTTGGCCACGCCCTGGCGCGACAGCGCCCGGCGCCTCGCGGCCGACGCCCGTGCCGCCACGGCGGCGCTGGGCTCGCCCGGCGCCATCGTCTGCAAGTCGCGGGGCGGCACCGCCGTGACCTCGATGAGCAGGTCGATGCGGTCCAGGAACGGGCCGCTGAGCCGACCCTGGTAGCGGGCGATCTGGTCGGGCGTGCAGCGGCAGGCCCGCAGGGGGTTGCCGAGGTGGCCGCACGGGCAGGGGTTCATCGCGGCCACGAGCTGGAAGCGGGCCGGGAACTCCGCCTGCCGCGCCGCGCGCGAGATCAGGATGCGGCCGGTTTCCAGCGGCTCGCGCAGGGCCTCCAGGGCCGCCCGGGGGAATTCGGGGAGTTCGTCGAGAAACAGCACGCCATGCTGGGCCAGGGAGATTTCGCCGGGCCGCGGCGGTGAGCCGCCACCCACCAGCGCCACGCTGGACGCGGAGTGGTGCGGCGCGCGGAACGGTCGCAGGCCCCAGCGGGCGAGATCGAACTGGCCGGCCAGGCTCAGCACGGCAGCCGACGCCAGCGCGTCGTCGTCCGTCATCGGGGGCAGCAGGCCCGGCAGGCGCTGGGCGAGCATGGACTTGCCTGTGCCCGGCGGCCCGCTCATCAACAGCGAATGGCCGCCGGCCGCCGCGACCTCCAGCGCCCGCTTCGGCCCGGCCTGGCCCTTGATGTCCGCCAGATCGGGTGGGTCCGCGGGCGGGCGGCGCGGCAGGGCGGCGGCGCGGGGCAGGGCGTCGCCCTCGGGCTGCAGCGCGGCCACGACGTCCAGCAGATGCCGTGCTTCCCTCACCACCAGGCCCTCGACGAGGGCCGCCTCGGCCGCACTGGCGGCCGGCAGCAGCAACTCGCGCCGGAGCCCGGCTTGCCGCAGTGCCAGCGCCATGGCCAGTGCGCCACGCACCGGACGCAGTTCGCCCGCCAGCGAGAGTTCCCCGGCGCATTCCAGCCCGGCCAGCCGGGCGGCGTCCACCTGGCCGTTGGCGGCGAGCAGGCCCAGCGCCATGGGCAGGTCGAAGCGGCCGCCCTCCTTGACAGGAGGGTTTATATTTGCGAAGTTATCAGATGAATATTCGCGAGGCCGCAATTCAGGAGCTCCGGCTGAGGCGCCAACGCCTGGTGCAGGCGCTCGCGTCCTCGGACGGTGCGGTTCCCCGGAACAAGATTGGCGCATCGATCTTCCCGATGGTTCGTCAGCCGTCCACGTCCAACCGTGGAACGAAGGGGCACGTTCACTGTTTCAAGGCCGGCGGCCACGTCCCCCATGAGTCCGACGTCGAACGCAAGTTCTACAAGCTCATGGAGTGGGACTACTCGGTTGAGACCTTCGTTGTACAGCCGTTCAAGGTGCCCTACCGACTCGGCAACGGCAGGATAAGCCACTACACGCCTGACTGCTTCGCGATCTCCAGCGACGTCTTCCTCGATGACGGACCGAAGTACGCGCCGACCGCGTTCGAGATCAAGACCAAGGAGCAGCTCGCAGAAGAATGGTCAGATCTCAAGCCCAAGCTCCGGGCGGCGCGCTCGTTCCTCAGTGAATCTGGCTTCCGCTTTCGGATCCTGACGGAGGACCGCATCCATCCGCAGTTCTTGGAGAACGTGGAGTTCCTCCTGGGCTATCGCGGGCCGCGATTCATGATTCGGTCGGCGAAGGATCGCGAGATCGTCGATCGGCTCATCTGGGCGGTGAAGCGTTCGAACGACGACTTCACTCCCCGCGAGCTGCTGCACCGGGTCAAGGATGTCGCTACGCGCGGTGACGTGATCCCCTGGATGTGGAATCTCTATGCGGACTACGTCTTCCAGTGCGATCTGCTCGTCCCACTGACGCTGGATACGGTGTCGTGGCGAGTCGGCGACGCCGGCAGCGGCATGTTGAACTTGGGCGGGCCTGACAACCGTGCTGATTGGCGCCAACCGGACAATGACTGGCGTCGTTGAGATCCGGCCCGGCGCCCTCGTCTCCTTGGCCGACGGTGAGGCCTACATCATCGTCAAGCTTCGGACGGCCGACATGGTGCTCATCGAGCATCGTGAGAGCTTCAAGCGCAAGTCGGTTGCGCTCGCCGATCTCCGTCCAGTCGCCTCCGCCGACGACGACTCACATGACGTGCCACCCGAGCAGGTCAATGACGAGCGGTGGGAGGCCGCCCGGGACAAGGCCACGGCGGTTGAACGGGTGTTCGAGCTCGGCGGCGGAGAGGCCGTCGTGAAGAAGGTGGCCGAGGAGTTTGAAGTCCACCCTTCAACGCTCTATCGCTGGATCGACAACTTCTCGAGGTCCGGCCGAGTCATTGACCTTTACCGCAAGTCTCGCAATGACGCCGGCAAGACCCGACTTAGCATGCGCGCAGAGGCCTTGATGCGCAGTGTCATCCGAACGTTCCATCGCACGCAGGAGCGGCCGTCACCGGCACAAAGCCACCGAGAACTCGATCGACGCTGCAAGCTCAAAGGCCTGCCGACGCCCTCCATGGACACCTTCAGGGGCCGGCTGCTGATGTGCGAGCAGCGCGAGTTGTCCCGAGGGCGTGGGCAAATCCGGCGGTCGAACAAGCAGCGCCTGAACAAGGCAAGCCTGGAGGGCGGCAACTTTCCCTATGCCTTCGTGCAGATCGATCACACGCGGGTCGACATCCAGCTGGTCGACGGCGAGTACCGAATTCCCATCGGCCGACCCTGGATCACCGTCGCCATCGATGTTTTCAGCCGGATGTGCGTCGGCTACTACATCAGCTTCGATCCGCCGGGCATGCTGGGCACGGGGTTGTGCCTCACGCATGCGATCCGGAACAAGCAGGAGTGGATGGCCAAGCTGGGCGTCGATTACGACTATCCGTGCCAGGGCCTGCCGCGCGTCGTGCACGCCGACAACGCCAAGGAGTTCCGTGGCAATTCCCTGCAAGCGGTCTGCGATGTGCACCATATCGACCTGCGCTTTCGGAAGAAGCGCAAGCCGCAGCATGGCGCCTACATCGAGCGCTACATGGGCACGCTGATGTCGGAGATCCATGCTCTGCCCGGCACGACCTTCTCAAATGTCGTCGAGAGGGAAGAGTACGACTCGGAAGGCAAGGCCGTTTTTTCGCTGCCGGCCTTCGAGCGCTGGCTCGCCCACCTGATCCTAGGGGACTATCACAACCGACCGCACTCCGGCCTCAATGACACGCCGCCGCTTATCGTGTTCAAGCGTGGCCTCACCGGCGAGAGCGGCCTGCCGACGGGATCGCTACGAATCGAGGCGGACGAGCGTCGGCTTTACCTGGACTTCCTGCCCCAGTTCGAACGCACCATCCAGCAGTACGGTGTCCAGGTCGACGACATCCACTACTCGCACGACGTGCTGCGGCGATGGGTCGGAGCCCGTGATCCCAGCAACCCGCGGCGGGCCAGGCAGTTCCTCTTCAAGCGGGACCCGCGAGACATCGCGGTCATCTATTTCAAAGATCCGGAGACCGACCAGTACTACCCGATCCCGTATCGCACGCTCTCCAACCCCCACATGAGCATCTGGGAGCTCGATCGGGTGAAGCGCTACCTCAAGGAGATGGGCCGTAGCGAGGTCGACGAGCAGACCATCATGGCGGCGCGCAACGATATGGTGGCCGTGCGCGAAAGCGAGTCGGCCTTGACGGCGGCGGTCAAGCGCGGCCGCTACACCCGCGACCAGCGGGACGCCGTTCGTCGCAGAGAATCGCCGCAGCCGGAGTTCGGTCCGCAGGCGGTAGGTCACCCAGGCGACCTGCCAGAGCCGGCCAGCCCCACCCCGGCAGATGGGGATGCCACTCCCGGGTTGGGCGGCGCTGGAGCCAGTACTTCGGCTCCCGCAGGCCGGGCGGCGAAGCCCTTTGACGAGATCGAAGACTATTGATGCGACCGGCGTGGGGGTGCGATGGGCAATGGAGGCGAAGAGCCCAAGGAGCTCTTTGGGCAGGCGTTTGGCCGACGTCCGGACGCGGGGAACAGCCCTGCACCGCAGGAGCCGGCGGAGCCTGAGGCGCTCGATCTCGAGACCCGGCTCAGGCTGTTGAAGCGGCCCTTCTGGATCGGCTACGACCGCGCCGTCCAGATCCGCGCGCGCATCGAGGACCTGCTCGACACGCCCTACTCGGACCGCGTCACCAGCTGCGCGGTGATCGCGCCCTCGTACAACGGCAAGACCAGCATCCTGCGCAACGTGCAGCGCCGGCACAACGTGCTGCCTCCCGACTACCAGCAAAGTCCCTCGCGCCCGGAGATCAAGATTCCGGTGTTCTTCATGCAGGCGCCGCCGGTCCCGGACGAAGACCGCCTCTTGGACGCCGTGCTGAGACTGCTCTGCATACAGGGCTCGCCCCGCGAGCCGACCGAGCACAAGATCTCCCGCATCCAGGCGGTGTTCGTCGGGCTCGGCGTGAAGCTGCTGGCCATCGACGAATTCGGCTTCTACCAAGCGGGCAGCCATGACCGTCAGAAGAAGGCGCTCAACGGCCTCAAGTACCTGGGCAACTATCTCCAGATACCGATGGTCATTGCTGCGGTGGAAGAAGGCTTGAACGTGCTCTCGGCCAACGAGGAGATCGCGAACCGCTTCCCCGCCGAACATCTACCGAGATGGAAAGCCAACGACCAGAACACACTGAGCCTGCTGGCCTCGTTTGAGTCGAAGCTGGGCCTGCGCAAGCCGTCCAACCTCGGTACCGAAGGCATGGCCAAGCTCATCATCGCCAACACGGGCGGCATCCTCGGACACATGCACGACCTGGTGCGTGAACTGGCCAAGAAGGCTCTGCGCTCGGGCGCGGAGCAGATCGTCGAGGCCGACCTGAAGCCGGAGGGACTCAAGCAGATCCGGTGGGTCATTCCAAGCCTGCGTCACCAGCGCCCGGTGTAGCGGCGTGGCGGCCGAGCAGCAAGAGCTCTGGCCTGGGCAGATCTACGGTGAGGCACTGAGACGCCGGGCACTACCGGTCACTCGCAGCATGATCGCGGGCGAGGCGTTCAGCTCGTGGTTCATCCGCCTGGCCGATGCCCATGGCATGTCAGTACAGCAACTGGGCTTTTGGCTCATGGGCCGGGGCCGCCAGGTCTTCGCCGAGGATGTCGACCGGGGTGCCTGGGAGCATCTGCTGGACACGGTGGCGGTCGCCGCGGGCCAGCCGCTGGGAACCCTGGCTGCGGGCACCTTGCGATCCTACGAAGGGGTCCTCTGGGGAGAGCTTCCCAGGCAAGGCACGGCACGATGGGTGCTGCCGATCATCAAGCGATGCACGCTGCGCGACGGCTATGGGGTCCAGTACTGCCCGCTGTGTCTGGCCACGGATGAGGCGCCGCACCTTCGCTTGGTGTGGCGGCTGGCCTTCACCGTCGCGTGCCCGGAACACGGCTGCCTGCTGCTGGACCGGTGCGACCGCTGCAATTCACCCGTGGCGCCGCATCGCTGGCGGACCGGCGCGCTTCGCGAACTGGGCAGCTCGGGCATCGTGCGGTGTCAGGCTTGCGGCGCCGACCGCCGGCGCTCTCGCATTGGGGGGGCCGGACCGCCGTTGATTGCCGCGCAAGCTCGCCTGACCGATGCGCTTCAGAAGGGCCACACCGCCCTCGAGGGTCAGTCCGTGCATGGCCTGTCCTTCTTTGCCGGCGCGGCCATGATCTGGTCCTTGCTGGACGATCCTCGTGACGCCCTGGCGGTATGGGATGAACTCGAGCTTGACGTGCCCACCTTCGTCCAAAGCACGGCGGAGCGCTACGGCAGCTTTGAGCGGCGAAGCGTCTTCGAGCGGGCCCAGTTGCTGGAAGCGTTCGAACGCCTGCTCTGCCGGGGCGTGGATGACTTCATTCGAGGGCTGTCGCTGCGCGGGTTCTCCAGCCGCAGTCTGCTGCGCTTCAGCACGTCGGTGCGAGCCCCCGCTCCCTTCTGGTACTGGAGCATCGTGCGTGACCACCTGGACCGGACGATGTACACGGCGAGCGATGGTGAGTTGGACGAGGCGATACGCCACCAGCTGCGCATCGATGGCGGGTGCTTCGCCCGCGCCAGCGAAGTCTGCCGGTTGCTCGGAATGGCGACCAGCAGCAGTGCGCGAGTTGGCAGGCGCATGAGGGAACTGGGTGCGCATTCCATTGATCGCGGACACCCATTCCAAGCTGATCGCGGACAGCGTTCCGGGCGATCACGGACACCCGCAGTAGGGTGCCTGAGTGACGGCCCGGATGGTAGGTCAACTGTCCGCCATCACTTTGGACCGGTGTCCGCGATCAGCGCGGAACCGGCCCGACGCAGCGACTCGCCCTTGAGCGCGATGCTGTGCGAGGCATGCATGAGCCGGTCCATGATGGCGTCGGCGATGGTGGGCTCGCCCAGCCACTGATGCCAAGCGCTGCTGGGCATCTGGCTCGTGATGAGCGTGCTGCGACTGCCCACGCGGTCGTCCAGCAACTCAAGCAAGTCCTGCCGCTCCAGCGCTGAGATGGGCGCGATGGCCAGGTCGTCCAGGACCAGCAGATCCAGCCGAGCGAGCTGGGCCAGACGACGACTGAAGCTGCCGTCGCCGTGGGCGACCTGCAGCTCCTGCAGCAGCCGCGTGGCGCGCGTGTAGAGCACGCTGAAGCCCTGCCGGGCGGCCTGCTGCGCGAGCGCGCAGCCGAGCCACGTCTTGCCACAACCGGTGGCGCCGGTGATCAGCAAGTTGCGACCGTTGCGTATCCAGTCGCCCTCGGCCAGCGCGGTGACGAGATGACGATCCAGGCCACGACCGGCGCGCCAGTCGATGTCCTCGACGCAGGCGCCGCTGACCTTGAGCTTGGCGGCCTTGAGCAAGCGCGCGACGCGCTTGCCATCACGCCAGTCCTGCTCGCGCTGCACCAGCAAGGCCAGCCGTTGCTCGAAGGGCAGCGCCTCGGCTGCTGCTTGGGTGGCGGTGTCGTTGAGCGCAGCAATCATGCCGTCCAGCCGCAGGCCGCGCA
>RXJW01000021.1 GCA_003963005.1 Burkholderiales bacterium | reverse complement strand
GCCAAGAGCGTTGATTGCCCCCGCTGTTGCGGTCTGGGGTTCGGCCGCGCTCAATGGCAGGATCTCGACCCGGGCGACGGCCTGCCGAAGGTACGCGTCAACGCGGGCTACCTGGCGTGGCTGGCGACGCTTCCCTCAGTCGTCATGGCGCCCCAGGATCCAGGCGGCTTGGTCCGCTTCCAGTTCGACGACGGCCACGCGCTTCTGTTGCCGGTCAGGTCGTAGGCATGAGCCGGTCTGACGCGGAAGACGATCCATTCGCGCTGTGGCTGCCTTCGTGCGGGAAGATCGAGGGCGGCCGGTTGCATGGCTACTCGTACACGTTCCAGCGCTTCGTCGGGACGGGTGATCGCGTGCGGATCGAGGCCGCGGTGACGCCACCGAACTGGCCCTTCCCCAAGATCATGCTGCTGGAGCGCGCCGACTACGGAGCGTTCCATGCGGTGCCTGGTGAGGGGGCCAAGCGCATTCGCGCGAACGAGTTGGTGGCGTCGTCGACCAGGGCCTCCGAGACCTGATGGCACCTGGAACGAGGAACCGATGAGCATCAGCACGATCAACCCTGGAATCGTGACGGGTGGGGGCGGGGCGTTCAAATAAGATGTTGATGCATGGACTACCGCATCACTTCGGACCGTCGGGGGCTCTGCGCAGAGGATGGTGGTTGCGCGCGCCGGCGAGCTGCGCGCACCGCTGTGGCGTCGGCCAGATCCACCAATGAGCCAAGGAAAGAGGCCTGTGCATGAGCACGCCGATGCGAAGGATCGACATGGGCGAGGCGCGGGAAAAGCTCGCGGCGTTTGAGGCCCGCTGCAGCACCCTCAGGGTCACCGGTCAGAGGTTGCTCGCGAGGATTCGTCCTAGCTCGAAGTACTACGGGCAAGGCACTCAGGGGCAGTTGTTCGCTGTCGTCGTCGCCTGCCAGGGTGAGTATGGCGTCATCGGTGGTCCGGGTGGTCAGTACCGTATGAGCGACGTGGATCTGTTCGCCGTCTTCTCCGACGATGTCGAGCCCATCCAACTCACGTTTGAAACGTAGGAACTCAGGTATGGCGAGCATCACCGACGAAGAATGGGACAGGCTCTGGCAGGACGACCCGTTCGAAACTACAAGGCTGCTGCGGCTGACCGACACAGTTGACTGGCGCGGCCATGGCAACTTTCGGACGGAGATCCTGAATCTGCACCGTCTGGCCATGGACGTGTTCAACGAGGGCCGGCGCTATCAGGTGGGCAAGCTCTTCGAACTCGCGGTCGATTTGGAAGAGAGGGTGAGAGACGAACTGGGAGACCGCTTCGACGCGGTCAAAAGAGTCCTGTCCGACCTCACCGACCTTTACCCGGAGAGCCTTTCTTACGACGACTCCGAGGGTTTGCAGGAGCCTCCCTGACGGCAAGAACGGCTGCCATGCGTATACCCAGGGACCCATACAGCGTGGTGGTTGCGCTCATCGAGAAGGACGGCGCAGGCAAGATGCCGATGGCTCTGGCACGCGCGATTGCGGTTTGTTCTGTCGAGGAAGACTGGGCGTACGAGGTGCTCGGCGGGCAGGACAACGAGGTGTGGGTTGCGCTGTCGCGCCCAGAGGGGTGCGAGACAACACCTGCCGAGGAACTAGCCCAGGAAGCTGTAGGCCATCGAGGGGCGGTCTGGCGGATCGTGAAGTTTGGGCATTGAACGAGTTGGTTGCGCCGGCGGCCGGCGCTTTCGAGACCTGATCTCACCTTGGGCTGGTGCACGGCCGGCGACGGGACGCGGCCAGGCTCGCCGTGCGTGCGACGGGCCGTTGACACCGCTCAGTTCAGCGGCCAGCGCAGTGATCCACCCGGAGCATTTTCTCGTTCAGAATCGCGACCGGCCTGCCCGGAAGGCCTGCCGCCCACATTGGCGAACTTGTGATCCGGGACATGACTCTGGTCCGATCTGCGCCCGTCGTCTGCCGCACTCGTCAACCTTTGTCGCACCGACCCAGTGGGCACGTCTATCGCAGCGATCAGGGGAGAAGTAATGCACCATCATTTCGGCACAGCGGCGGGCGCTCGCGTCTATGCCACCTTGCTCGATGAGGTCGGGCCACAACTCCTCAGCGACATCGCGGACTGGGTCCAGCAGAGCCTCAAGCGCTACGCAAAGGCGCTGAAGCGCATCCAGCCGGAGATCAAGCACTCCGAGGCCATCGAAGTGATTGCGCAGGCGCTGCGGTTCAAGGACTTCCGTGAGCTGAGCGCGTCGCTGGACAGGCCGCACCAGGGCACTCGGGCCATCCTCGAGCGACTGGAACCGCTGTTTCGCTGCCCGCTGGAAAGCTTCGAGCCGCCTTGCCCGACCCTGGCCGGGCAGCTGGGCCGCATGGCCGCTGGCATTGGAGAGCAACTCGGCGTGGAGCCGCAGGAGGTCCTCGACAAGGTGATCGCGTACGCCAATGAGGCGGCCTCTTACCAGGAACTGTTGGCGCGGGACCCTTTCGCGGTGCAGCCCGTCTACATCGCATACGACGAGGAGAACGGCTCCTTGATCGACCCGTCCGAAGCGGGTGAAGTGGTGCTCCACCATCTGCAGCACGAGATCGATGCCGACACGCCTTACCCTGAGAAGCTGAAGAAGCTGATCGCGCTCCTGCGGCGCAACCCACAGTTGCTGCCCGCGTGGGAATGGGTCCTCGACCTGGGGCTGACTTTGCCGGCGGAAAGGCCTTCTGACTGGAGTGACATGCTGTCGGACGGAAGCGCTGCCATCCTGGAGCTCATGCGGCCGCTGGGAACAATGGACGATCGCATGCCAGCGGTTGAGCAGCTGGTCAACGTCGTCAGGCTGATGATGCTTCACCTCACCCAGGCCGGCGAAGCCCGGGCGGCCCATGCGCTGGGTGAGTCGCTGATCACGCGGCTGGCGGAACCGGATCCCTCGCTGGTCGCGAGCTTTTGCGGGACGCTGGTGGCGGTAGGCATGCGTGATGCCTTGCTTGCCGAGATGGAAGACGGCTTGCTGGACCATTTCGCTGACGCCGGCGTCCAGACCGACGTTGAGATCCTGATCGCGGCCGGGTTGGTGCTGCTGCAGGCGGACGAGGTGAACGACGGGCTGCGCCTGCTGGCCCGCGCTGACCTGTTGGCAGACGGCGCCTTGGAGGAAGCGATGCGGGGCAACCCAGACGCGCTGCTCTCGTATGACGCAGAGGACGTGGACCCTGAGGCTCCGTACGTGCTGATGATGTCTTTCCTGGCCTCAGCACCCGATCTCTGTGCCCAAGCTGGCAAGGCTCTGGCCATTCCTGCCATGCGAGCGGCTCGCCGGGACATTCTTGAGATGAAAGAGCTGCTGGGCCTAGCCTCCGACGCCTTCTTCGCGGAAGACTGGCGCCTCTCTTGGATCAGCGAAGCCGTCAGTCGAGCCAACGGTATGGCGGGCAAGCTCGTCTCGGCCTGGGCGAGGGGTTGACGCTAACGACGGGCGCGGCGCTGACCTGGCTCGGGCCAGGCCGCGACGGGTGAGTCTCTCTGGGGGCCTGCGGCAGCGCCCGCACACTGGCGGCCGACTCAACCATCTGCTTCGACGCCTGGCGGCTTGTAGACGCGCGCGGCCGGTTGGCCGACTGGTGCATCTCCGACCGGTGTGTTGGAGCGCCAGTGCGCCATGACCAAGACCCGAACGATTCCCAATCCCGCATCCAGCGTGCTGCGCGCAGCCATCTTGGCTGCGGTGCCGGCTGACCCCGAGAGCTTCCATCCGACCCGCGACGACATGGCGCTGATGGTGCTCTTGGTGCCAGCAGCCCTGTTGATCGGCGTGTCAGAAGAGCATGTCGCGCGTGACCTCGGCATTGCCCTGGGAGGTGCTGCGACAGGGGCCGCGCCCAACCCAGCGTCCCGCCTCTGGGAGCAAGCGGTCGTCGGCGGCGCTGGATTGGGCCGCCCACCGGAGTTTCACGTGCCGGCAGGGAAGGCCGCCGTGTTCCTCTACGTCCCGATCGACGCCGTGCTGGGCCGGACGTTGCCTGAGTTGCAGCAGGACCTGGGACTGCCCTGGTCCGATGAGCGTGGAGACCCGGTGTGGCTCGACGAGTTGCCGTCCTTGTAGGGGGAGGCTTGCGCATGCGGGCCTGGCCCGTAGTCTGAATCGAGAGTTACCCCCGTCATCAAGGCGTCGGGTGACAGAACGGGGCACAAGCAACGCGCTGCCTCACTCCCAACTTCCACGAGGAATCCCATGCTCATGAAATTCATCCGTTGGCGCCTTGGCAAGGCTATCGCCTCTGCACTTGCGACCCTCGCCATCAGCGCGCTGTGGACGGCCTGGCCGGCTGCTGCAGGCGGCCGTAGCGGTGCAACATCGCTCGTCAACCAGGTGCTGGGTGCGGTCGAAAGCCGCAACACGCATGAGGTGCCAGCCGCGGGACGGCTCGAGGTTGCATTCAGCCCGAACGCTGGCGCCGAGGCCCTCGTCGTCAAGGCCATCGACTCCGCTCAGCAAAGCGTCCGGGTCATGGCGTACAGCTTCACCAGCGCGCCCGTCGTGCAGGCGTTGCTACGAGCGCAGAAGCGCGGCGCCAAGGTGCAGGCCGTGGTGGACCACAAGTCCAACGTCGTCGAGGACAAGTCGGGCAAGGCCCGTGCAGCTCTGAGCACACTGTCCAACGCCGGCGTTGATGTCCGCACCATCGCCGTCTACGCCATCGCGCACGACAAGGTCATCATCGTGGACGGCAAGACGGTTGAGCTCGGATCCTTCAACTACTCCGCGTGGGCCCAGTCGCGCAACTCGGAGAACGTGCTGGTGAACTGGGACAACCCGGCCCTGGCCAAGGTGTACGAGGCGCACTTCGAGCGCAACTGGGGCCAGGGGCGCGCCTTCGCGCCGCAGTACTGAGCGGATCGCGCGAGCATCAGGGAGCCACCGATGAACAGCGACCCCATCGCCAACGACCTTTTCGCGAGGCTGGTGGCTGCCGCCACCGCCTACCCGAGCCATCTTTTCCCGCCGCTCAGTGATGAGGTGAAGGCGCGGTACCCGGAACTCGTCGCTGCGGCCTCGGCCGACATGGGGCGCACGCTGGCGCCGCTGCTGGCGGAGGCAGCTGTGGCCGTGCTGCGGGCGAGCGACAGCGCCAGGGTGTCTGCGCGGGGCCGGGAGGGTCTGGAGGGCCTGGACCGTTGGGTCGGGCAGCTGCAGCACAGACCAGGAAAGCCCCACCAGGCCGGGGCAGCCGATCGCGGCCCGCAGCGCGTCGACGTCAGCGAGTGCCCGGCCGCCGCAGAGCCGGAGCCGGCAAATGCTGCTGAGTGGCTGCTGAGGGTCGCGGACCTGGGCGCCGACGCGAGAGACGCGCTCCGGTCCGGCAAGGTGGATCTGGCGATCGAGCACGTCATCGCAGCGGCCACGGCCCTCGCACGGTGGCACGCGACGCTGACCCTGCTGAGTGCGGGTCATGGCACGAACCCGCACTTCCCACGCTACCGGTAGAAGCCGGGCGCGTCTCGACGAGGAGCAGTACATGCTGACGACAACATCGACGCCATCCCACGCGGCATCTCAGCCTGGGCAGACGCCGGCGGCGGGGCCTACCTTCCTACTGGTCGACTGGAAGCCGCTGGACCACGCGCGGCCGCCCGAGGAAGGCATCTGGTGGGTGGTCGTCAACACGCCGGAGTACGACTGCGACGTCGACGGCGACGGTCGAACCGTGGGGCGGGCTACCGGCGACATCGAGCAGACGGTCGCCATGGTGCATCTGTCGATTGACCCGGAAGGTGGCCTCTCCTTTGATCCGGTCGACGGCTGGAACCTGGGCAAGGTGTCAGACGAGTCCTGGGTGAGCCACTACGCAGAGGTCGTGCTGCCGAAGGCCCCATCTGTGGTGGCCTCGTGCCAGAGCCGGCACACCCTTGAGCGCCACGGCTCCGGCTGGGCGATCTACACCGGTCGGAACGCCAGCCACCATGGCTTGAACTGGGGGCAGCTGAGCGAGTGCGATGAGGGTCTGGCCAAGCGCGTGGAGCTGGGGCTCAACCTTGCAGCGGAGCTTTCCCGGCTGGCCGCCGATGTCACCCCAGGTGCCGGCGTCGGCCAGGCGCATGCGCCTTTGCAACCGCCGTGCGCCGAGTCCGGCGGCCTGCTCGCCTTCAAGGCCACCGAGATGAACGAGGGCGTCAGCGCCATCGTGTTCGCCTCGGGCCTGGATGAGGCCAAGCAGCTCGGCGCCGACAAGCTGGACACCTACCTCGGCGCGCTCGAGTCGGTCGAGCGGACCCCTCACTTCGACAAGTACGCCCTGCAGGGAGCAGTGCCTGTGCCGGAGCTGATCAAGGACGGCTGGGCCTTCCACTGCCCTTGGTGCAGCGCAAGGCTTGAGGCTGAGAGCGAGGGCGCGGAGCACATCGTGGCAGACGCCGAGCAAGCGTTCTGCAACGTCGAACACATGATGCTGGAGCATGCAGAGCGGAGCCAGTGGGAGGCGGAAGACTTCGCCACCATCGAAGCCGCTGTGCTCACGTTCCCCGGCATCACTGGCGTCGAGTCGCGTCGATTCAGCCGGCCGTTCCCTCTGCAGGGCGCGGTGCACACCGCCTTGTTCGATTTCCCGGGGCGGACCGGTGAGAAGGCGCGCTGGGAAGTGGGCGACAGCAAGGTGACTGTCAGCGCCTACGACCGCGAGGCCTGGGACGCCTTCGTGCTGGCTGCCGGGATTTAGGGAGAAGTGCCATGGGAGCTGAAGCCTCTGCAACTCACGTGTCGGGCCTTGGGGCGTATCGTCGCCTGGACAAGTGCCGGCTCTGCAAGCTGTCGATTCGCCGCGAGGACGGCGATGACGTCGACGCAGCGCTGTGCAGCCAATGCACAAAGACCGAGGAGGCGGCGCTGCTGGAGCCGGTGGCTGGCCTGGCGCCGGCCCGGGGCTCCGCCGGCCCGTTCGCCCAGCTGCTCCAACTCAATGCGCAGGACGCCCCACCAGTGCAGCCGGCCACCAGCAGTGGCCAGGTTCGCCCGTTGGTGGTCTGGAAGAGCGCCGGGAGCGGCGCGGGCGTGGCCGCTGAGCCGGCGCCGCCCCGGGAGTTCACCGCCGCGGATCTCTCGATGATCCGCAAGCTCGGGCGGATCGTGCCTGAGGCGCAGTTGCTTGACATCCTGAACCAGCGTCTGCTGGCGGATGTTGGGCGCCGGGTCATGCCCTACACGGCCGAGCAACTGTCGAAGGCGCTGGCGGATCAGCAAGCTCAAGCCGACAAGGGCGGCGCCCGCGATTGGACAGCGCTGCGCCGTCTTCTGGCGGACGCTCGGCGCACCGGCGTGCTGGCGGCCATCAACGAACAGGTGCTCGAAGACTTCGCGGTGGTCTTCCAGCTCACAGCCAAGCAGTTGGTGGACCTGAAGGACATCGTGCTGCCTGCCCTGGAGAATTGAGGTCATGGGTGACGTCATGCATGCGGTGATCAGCCGCCCGGAGATGCGGGACGCGGTGCTGAACTTCGGCACCGTGAAGATTCCGCTGGCCGACTACGAGACGACAGGGCTGTGCTGCGTCTGCGTCGGCCCTCGGGGATGCGGAAAGACCAATGCCGGCCAGGTCATGGTCGAGCAGTTGTCGGAGCAGGGCTGGTGCTCGCTGATCATCGACCCGGAAGGAGAGATGGAGCTGATGTACGGCCAGGCCGTCCAGAGCCCCGGCGAGCTGCGCGAGCGGCTGCTGGCGCGTGACAAGCCCATCGTCGTGGTGCGCGCTGCTGGCGCAGAGGAATTCGTCCCCTACGGTGAAGTGATCCTGAAGGTGGCGGACATCGTCCGAAAGCCGCTCTTGGTCATGGTCGATGAGGGGCAGCTGTTCAGCGGTCCGCAGCTGCGCGCGGACAGCCTGGGCGAGGCGGCGCGCATCCTGCAGGACTTCGCCGAGCGCGGCCGCAAGCGCGCCATTGACTTCTTCGTCACAGCCCTACGCCACACGGGCAGCGTCAGCCGGTCCCTGTTCGACAGCGCCAACCTGACCCTCATAGGTGCGCAACGTGACTCCCGGACCTGGTCCTCGTTGGCCCCTCAGTTCAAGTCGGTGGGCCTGAGCTTCGGGGATCTCAGCTCGCTGGGCGCCGCGGAGTTCTTCTGCACGAGCACTCGCGGCGTCGAGAAGGTGCGGATGCCGATGGCCGCGGCGCTGGCCAAGGTCGCCACCAAAGCGAAGCCTGCCAAGCGCGTCCTGCCCGCCACCTTCAACCAGTGGGACCGAGCAATGCGCGACATGCCGCTTCAACGCCTCGCCGCGCTCACGGACCCCGTGGTCGACCTGCTGGGCCAGATCGCCGGTGTTCCGGCAGTGAAGATGGATGCCGGCAGGGCAGCGCTGCTGGACGAACTGGCGTCGAGATGATGCTTGAGCCAGGCCATTCAGACCCGGCGGGCCTGGATGCACAGGCGTACGAAGGCGAGCTCGGCTGGAAGACCTTCGTCCTGGTGCAGGGCCATGGGTGTCGGGCGCGAGACCTGGCCGCCGTGCTCGGGCGGCCGGAGGCCGAGATTCGACGGGTCCGCGACCAGGCTCGCGGCGGCAGCCCGGTGCAGCGACGCCCTCAGGGCTTTGCGGCGCTCTTCGAAGCGTGGCATGGTCGCCCGCCGGCAGACGAAGAGTGGCCGCGGCCGGCCTTCGTCAAGGGCAGGGGCGCGTACGAGTGGCAACAGCCGGAGTTGACGCTGATCGCCACGCTGGTGGGCCAGATCAGCGTGCCGGCGATCGCCGCTGCCTTGAGCGCCCGTCTTCGCGAGGTCACTGGCGACCCGTCAGCGACCCGCAGCGCAAGCAGCGTCCAGAACGTGCTCTGCAGCATCGGCCTGCAAGCCGCCGATGTGATGGGGGGCGTGACGGTGAGAGACGCGGGAGCGGCGGTAGGCACCACGACCAGGATCCAGCAGGCCCTGCGCAAGGGGCGCCTGACCGGGCGCAAGGTCGGCCAACGCCTGGTGATTGCCCGCGAGGACCTGGAGGCGTTCCAAGAACAGTTGGAGGTGCCACCCGAGGGGTATGTCGCCCTGTCGTCGTTGCGTGAGCCGATGGGCCTTCTGTCGGGCAAGCTGGCCGAGTTCGCCCGCATGGGATACATCCCATCCGCAGTGCAGGTTCGGGTCAACGGGCGGCAGGCAGGAGACACGGGCCTGTGGTTCGTGAGCCCCGGCGTGGCCGAGCAGCTGCTCGTCGACCGGCAGGCCGGTAAGCCGATGCCATGGGCGGGACGGCCCCAGCTCTCCAACCTCAAGGCGAGCTGGAAGCTCTTCCAGGAACGCCGGCACCCTGAGTCCTGCGAGACCTGCTGCAATCTCTGGGGTCACGGTGGCGCGCCGCTCGATTTCGCGGGCTTCGCCGCACGCTACCCCGGCCTGGCCCACGGGGCGAAACGGCATCTGACCATGAAGTGGACGCCCGGCCTGACCCTGGATGAGGCCGCCAGCCGGGCAGGGCGCTCGATGAGCGACGTGCGGACAGCTCTGCGCAACGGCGCGCTGGTGGCCACGCTCCGCGACGGGCAGATGTTCCTGTCCAAGTCCGATGTCGCTCGCTGGATCGCGCGCAAGTGCCCACTCGGCGACGGGCGGGGCTCCTGGATCGCCATCGAGGAAGCCGTTGAACAGTACGGGTTCAGCCGCGAAGAGTTCAAGGGCTTCATCGAGCGTGACGAGATCGAGAGCCAGATCGGGATGGAGGGCGCAGCCCTCGGGCGGCTCTTCCTTGCGCGCCAGCAGTGCGTATCGCTGCGCGACCGGATCGGGTACACAGAGGAGCACGCAGCTGCTCGACTGAAGATCACCATCGACGAGTTGCGCGCGCTGATGGACGGTGTGCACTGGCGGAGGTCGGGACGCATCCCGATGTCGACGCTTCAGGCTGTGCAGAAACGGATGCAAAGCTGCCATGGCCATACCGTCGAGGAAGCCGCGGCCTTGTTGGGCGTGACGGTGGACTGGGTCCAGGCCCGCGTGCAGGACGGCACCGCAACGCTCAAGCGCAACAGCTGGGGCGGACGGCCGTACTTCGCTGAGCCCATGCTGCAGGCGCTCAAGGCTGCGGTAGGCGTCGAGCCCAAGCGTGCTCTGGGCGCGGAGTGGATCAGCTTGTCGCCGGCGGCAGCGCTTGCCGGGGTATCGACGGGCACGGTCATGAAGTGGGGCGAAGGGGCCCTGGTGCGCCGCGAGGCCTCGGATCGCGGATGGCGGTACCACGTGGAAGATCTTCGCCAGCAAGCTCGGACTCACTGGAGCCAAACGCGCTACAAGCGAGACAAGAGGCCTCAGTGGCTGATCGACGAATCACTGGCGTGCGACGCCTCTGCGCTGGCGAGCCAGCCCGCTGAGCGGCCTGGTGAGTCTGTGCAGGTGGTATCGGCGCTTCAGGTCTACTGCGCGCCGTTGACAGACCACATCGCAGCGGAGCCACCACGGTGCTGAACTTTCTCTTCCGTCGAACGCGCCAAGCGAAGCGCCTCAGGCGCATCGACCAGGCCGTTGCTCGAATCGGCGGCGGCATCACGAAGCGGATCGACGAGAACCGTGAGTTGCTCGAGGTCCTGCAGGCGCGGTGTCCGCACTTGCTGCGCGAGAGGCCCTGGATCGTTGGCTGGCTGCGCGCGAACGACGAGTTCTTTGCTGAGCTGGAGCGCCTCCGGCCCGAGCAGCCCGCTGCCGGCGAGGGTGCTCGTGACATCGACGTGGTGCGGCCCTGGCCCACCGCTACTCGCACCTGACAGAGAGGGCCAGCAATGGATCTCGATACCTACAACAAAGCCGAGCCCGCCGGCGTTGTCACCTTCGGCAACGGCGAGCGGGTCCGGATTGGCTTCTTCCTCGAAGGCGGCCGGACTCGGTTCAGCCACATCTTCACGGTGGAGTCGGCGCCAGGACGTTGGCTGACTTTCGACAGCCGCAAGGTCCCGGAGTTGTCGGAGGCCCTGGATGGCGCCTCCCTTGCCGACGGGCCACGGATGAAGGCGCTGGGGGCCGCCATTGGCAATGCGTTCTCGGGGCGAGAGCAGCTCGCGTGGGCCCTGTGCGGGGCCGTTGACGGCGTCGTCGCATCCAATGAGTCCCACTGAAACGGGCACCGAGCAGCGGGCGGGTGAAGTCGACGCGGTTCCTGCCGCCAAGTTGACCACAGGCCAGGCCCTCTTGGCCTGCATGGCGCTCGACGGGATGCTGGCGACGACCTTGTTCCTCGCCGGGGTCATGGTGGTGTTGGCAGTGAGCTGCGGCGAGCAGGGGCCGCCGGCTGAGCATGTCGTCACCGCGCTGGTGATCGCGGCCGCGCAACTCGGTTTGGCGATCTGGGTCCGTCCTCGGGTTCGGACCTTGGTCTCGTCTGAGGACGCCCCGGACAGCCTGCGATCCGGTTGACGAAGAAGAGGTCGAGCATGTCCCCACTGGAGCGCAAAGAGCACCGGGCAACCCTTGTCGCCGAGGGCTGCGCCAGCGCTGACCTACCACCCATCCGCCCCAAGGGCTGCGCGCTTGAGTTTTGGGGCGGTGCCGTGGCGATTGACCGGAGTCTGCGCGTGTGGGACGTCGGCAGTGTGAGGGGCGGCGCGCACGCCTACGCGTCGCCAACTGCGCTGCGCAGCGAGATCTCGCCTAAGGAACGGGCGGCGCTGGCGGCCTATATGGTTGACCTGTGGCAGCGGTTCGGCGCCGCCGAGTGACGGTGCCTCGCTGGCCGGCAACTGCAGCAGGGCAAGGCTGGAAGCAACTAGCCATTCAGTTGCGACCTTAGTGCGAAGGTCGCAACTCGACACCCGATCGACGGGGGATGACCGGCCCGCTCAAGGCGGAATAGGCCTGTCCCTTCTCGGGGGGACAAAAAGCCTGCGAGCGGCGTCTCAGATGCGGTAACCCGGGGTTCCAGGCCCAGTGGTTTCGCCATTTGACTGAGCGGCGGCGTGTGATCCTGACATTAGGCATTGACCAAGGCATCCCCTGATCTGGGTGCATTGGTAGTCGTGATCCCCACCCCGCCCGCGGAGATCCAGAGGCAGTGCCGCAGGGGCTGACATACACGAGAGCGCGATGAACACACAGCAACCCAAGTGCCTGATGGACGTTCCTCCGTGGGACAACGCACGCCGCATCTTGGCAGAGGCCATGGTCAGGCTGGCCAGCGAAAGGCGCACTTCACGCGAACTGCCTGACGCTGCGGTAGCGGTGCTCGACCGGCTGGCGTCGCCCGATGGCGCCCTACCCATGCTGCCGCACATCTTCGGGCGCGGTGTCCCCAACATCCTCATGACCGCCGACGTGCTCGAGGTGATCATCGCGCCCAGCTGGCCTGAGGTGAGGCACCAGCTGGCCGTCATCTTCCGGACGTTCGGAGCGCGTCAGCCCGCCGATGCCACCCAGTTCGCCGCCGAGGAGCTGCTCGACTTCATCAGCGGCCCCCGCTGTGGCATGCCGTACCTGCGCGGCGTCTTCGACTTCCCGGAGCAGCGTGTCGAGAAGGTCGAGCCGAAGGAAGCAGGTGCAGGTGATCCTGCGAGCGACGCCGTCTCGGTCGTGCCGCCGGGCCATGCCATCGTTCCGCTCCGCCTGACCGCTTCGATGGCCGAGGTCATCGGCCGCATCGGGTGGACGTGGGACGAACTGCTCGTGGCAGCCGGCGCCATCGCTGAAGGCCAGCAGGCGACCCTGGCCGCGCCCGGGCCCGAAGCGGGTGAGGTCGAGACCGGGTGGCACTTCGTTCGCTTCCGCGCCGGCGAAGGCTGGTCCCGCTGGCTGCCGGCACGCCGAAGCGGCGGGGCCTGGTACTCGGCTGGCTACCGAGGCATCGCCGATGACCAGGTCGATGTTGGGCCGGCCATCAGCACGCCGCTGCCGGGCGCCGCGGGCGCTACCGGCTCGGCAAGCGCAGCGTTGACCGCGGACCTCATGCGCAGCATCGAGAACCACATCGGCGCCGATGAGCGCCGTGGCGATGTGACGCGCCTGCTGGCCGCTCCTGCCGCCTACCTCGTGGAGGCGCTCATCAAGGTCGCACGCGGTGGCCGAGTGCTGGCCCTGCCGGTCAGCCGCCCTGTCGAACAACTCCTGCAGCCGGTGGACAAGGCCGCCTGAGCGCAGTCGGTCTTCCGAGGGGGCGTGCATCGTGCCGGCGCACGCCCCCAAGAACTTCTCAGCAGCCGGCCACCAGAAGGCGACCATGATCCTCCATCACTTGCGCAACGAAATCAGGCTGTCGATGTCCAACTGGCGGCAGTCGGCCGTCTGCTTCTGCGCGCTGCTGCCGCTGCTGCTCCTGTTCGGCTTCGGCGACTGGGCCTTCGCATTCGTCATGGCGACCGCCGTCACGGCCCTGCTGCACATGGGGCTGCATCGATACCTCCAAGACCTCACCCGTCGGGTCCAGGCCAAGAACTCCATCTCTTGGGACGTTCATGTGGGTGACGTTGCGGTCGGCAGCATTTCCGATGCAGAGCTCGCCCAGATCCAGCACGCGGTGTATTCGGACTACAGAACTTTCATCGTCCAGGCCCTGAACTGTGCCGGTGCAGCGAAGCGAGCGCTTCTGCAGGGGCTGGCCAGCCTACCGGGTGCTGCCTTCTATCTGCTCATCGCCTGGGCGATCGTGGACGCCGAAAGCTTGAGTACTGGCCTCGTCTGGCTGCGCGACGTCGCGACGCCCGAGGACCTCAGGAGCCTTGCCATCGCGACGCTGAAGCTCTGCGGCATGCTCATCGCGCTGGCCTCCCTGATGATGCTGGCGATCTCCTCGTACGGCTACGGCATGACGAACAAGTTCACAGAGGCCATCGGTGTCGGGGTTCGGCAGCTGCTCAAGGTTCCCGCCGCTGAGGAAGTCGTCCTCTCGCGGATCGTCGACGGCCAATGCGTCTATCCCGACGGCCGCAAGCGCGCCCTCGATAAGCCGCCAGCCGACGCTGCGCTGAACGAGGGGGCCGGCCATGACCGCTGACTCCGCCACCTACTTGCCGAAGGCCATTCCACTTCAGCAGGGCCTGGAGGCCCGCATCGAGCTGATCCCCATGCCCACGAAGGCCGATTCCGGCCGCTACCGGCCCGCGCCGAACACGGACATCCAGGTCAGCCTGTTTCGAGGTGAGCAACTCGTTGAGCGGCGCCGCTGGGACAGCATCATCAGCGGCGAGGAAACGGTCCAGCTCGCGGACGGCACGGTGCTCGGCCCGGATGACATTGACGATCTGGATCGGTTCGGGTGGGACCAGATGCTTGACTACGGGATGATCCCCAACGCCTTCGTGCCATGAAGCGAACGCTCGCCATTGGCGCACTCTCCGCCGTGCTGCTCGCCAGCGCCGCGCCGTCCACGGCGGCTACCGTCGTGCTCGACACCGGCCACACGCCGGCGCGGCCCGGCGCTCTGTCTGCGGCCGGCCGCGGTGAGTACGAGTTCAACCTGAGGCTGTCTGACGCGGTCGCTGGGCTGCTGGGAACGCAAGGCACAACGGTCAAGCGGGTGGGTGCCGATGGAAGAGACATCGCGCTGGCCTCCCGGACCAATGGGACGGCCGGCGCCGATCTCCTCGTGAGCCTGCACCACGACTCACTGCAACAGGCGTGGATCGACGAAGGCCGGCGTCGTGAGTTCGCCGGCTATGCCGTATTCGTGAGCCGGCGCAATGCGGACGTGCCGAAGAGCGAGCTCTGCGCGCGGACCGTTGGTCGCGCACTGCTGGACGCCGGCGAACGGCCGTCCTGGTACCACGCCACACCCATCCCTGGAGAGAACCGGCCGTTCCTGGAGCGGAGCTACGGTGCGCACTACTTCGATGACCTGGTGGTGCTGAAGAGTTCGAAGGCCCCCGCCATCCTGATCGAGGCCGGCGTCATCGCCAATCCGGACGAAGAGACACGTTTGCAGTCGCCGCAGACTGTCGACCGTATGGCGCGCGCGATCGTCAACGGCATCAACAACTGCCTGCGTCGGAGGACATGACGGACGCCGGGCGTTTGGCACCGGCCCAGGGGCCCGTCGGCGTTCAGCTGAGGAGGAGCGCCGGATGGCGCATGCCGCCGAACACCGTCAAGGTCGCCCGGCCATCGCGCTGGGGCAACCCCTTCGTCGTCACGCCGCTGCGCGATGCCCGGACGTGCGTTGCGCTGTTCGAGAGCGCCATGCAGGGCATCTGGAGCCCGGCGATCAGCGCGCATCTGCCTGAAGCATTGAACGGCTACCGAGAACATCACGCCTGGCTGGCCAGGCTCGGAGCGCATCCGCTTGACGCCGTGCGCGAGTTGCGTGGCTTCAACCTGGCGTGCTTCTGCCCGGTGGGCGCGCCCTGCCACCGAGATGTGCTGCTGAGGCTTGCTGCCGCCTGAATACAGCTGGCGCGAACTTCGCGCCGCGAGGTTTCGCCATTGGAACGAGCTGCGGTCTGCAAAGCTACGCGCAGCCCGTGGTCAGACAGAGCACCAAGCTGTGCCGCGGCGTTGCTTGAACCTCTGAGAGAGAACTATGCGGCTCCCTGTCTTTCACGAACTGCCTAGCCCGCTGGACCTGCGCCCCGTCATGAAGCAGGCCTTGGCTTGCGTCTTCCTCTGGATCGTCAGCTATGCCCCGATGCTGGTGGACCGCAGCAGCGGGGCCGACGTGGCCTCCGCCGCTGGTGAGTCGCTTTGGATCTACGTCCAGTTCGCCACGACGTTCCTCACCATCGCCGCAGCCATGAGCGTTGCCGCGCGGACGCCTGCTGCAGCCACGCTGCTGCTTGCGAGCGCTGCGGTGGCGCTGGCGTTCAGGGGCGACTGGCAGACGCTACTGGCCGCCGCTGTGGTGTGCGCCCTCATCTCATTGTTGGCCAACTGGATCCGAGGGTTGAACAGCCCTTCGGCCGCGTCGCCAACAGCCGAACCGGCATCGAGGGCAGGCCACCCAACTTCCGGTGCGACGTTCACGCCGGAGATGCTGACGACGAGTCGCTGGACCTCTTCGGGCGTTCGCCAGACGCGCGACCCTGCCTCCGTCACGCCGGGCCTGAGCGATGTTGATCCCGCGGAGCACTAGTGCCCAGAGCGCATGGGACTTGCACGCAACGGACAGAAGCGGCCAGGTGGACCGTTGACATCGGCTGGCAATGGAATGCGCGACGCATACACGGGCCTGAATCGGCTCTACCTGTCGATGCATACGCCGGCAGAAGTGGCCGGAGAAGACATCAACGACCCTGTCATGGGTGATTGGCTGGCCAAGAACCTGCCTTCAGGGGCGCGGATTCTCGATGCCGGCTGCGGCCTCGGATTCGACGCCCTGGCACTGCACAGAGGGCTGCCAGCGCGCCCTTCTGGCAAGTCCTGGACCGTCTATGGCTCCGACTTCAGCCCGGACATGCTTGCTGACGCTGCACGTGTTGGCGCGGCGCATGGAGTTCCCGCCAGCCGCTATCGCCAGGCCTCGTTTGCCGGCTTGGCTGAGCTACCCGATTGGCGTCAGTCCATGGACGCAGTGACCGTCAACTACGCCATCTACACGCAGCCAGAGCCCTCTACGGACTATGACACTTACCTGCGGGAGAGCATCGAGGGACTCGCCGCCGTGATGCGGCCGGGCGGGGCACTGCTCCTCAACTTCCGCGACTGGACGGCTCTACGGGCCGAGCAACTTGGTGGCGCCGATCACGTGGTCGAGAACACTCACGATGGGGTGCGCTTCCACTGCAAGTACTCCTGGTCATTCGGACCTCGACGGGGCCACATGGCGACGCTTCTGATGCGCGAAGCCGATGGCCCAGTGCGACGTTCGGACGTCTGGTTCGCTGAACGGTCGCCAGCTGACATCGCGCGAACTCTCCGGGCTGCTCGCCTGGTGCCTCATTGCATCAAGAGACACGGCGTCGGCGCCGCCTCCTTCTTCACACTGGTAGCCCTCAAGGATCCAACATGAACCATCGGTGGTTGTTCGTACTGGTGCCGATGACGGCGGCCGCAGCGCTGGCAGCGACATGCGCAGTTTGGTCGACGACAAGAGCCGCCGGACTCACGTCCTTCACGGCAACGGCTTGCCTAGCGTTGCTGCAGTTGGCGATGAATGTGCACTTGGAAGCCCTGCGCAGGACTCTGCAACGGGGGCAACGATGACGGTCCGCATCGGAACCTTGGTCGAAGGCTCCGGAGTGACCGGAGTTGTCGTGCCATGCGCATGGCCTGAGGCGGACGGTGCCTTGGCTGCCATCCTGGTCCTTGATGGCTTGCAGCAGGATGCAGTTCGCGCCTACGCCGGGCTGACGTTGCCCTGCGCCGAGCTGGAGCGCTGGAATGTGATCC
>RXJW01000134.1 GCA_003963005.1 Burkholderiales bacterium | reverse complement strand
CACGTCCTTCTTGAACTCGGCGCGGTAGTCCATGCACAGCTGCATGGCCCAGACGACGGCTTCGGGGTCGTCGCCGTTCACGTGCAGCACCGGCGCTTCGATCATCTTGACGACGTCGGAGCAGTACCAGGTCGAGCGCAGGTCGCGCGGGTCGCTGGTGGTGAAGCCGATCTGGTTGTTGATGACGATGTGGACCGTACCGCCCGTGCGGTAGCCGCGGGTCTGGGCCATCGCGAGGGTTTCCTGCACGACGCCCTGGCCACCGAAGGCCGCGTCACCGTGCACCAGCACCGGCAGCACCTGCACGCCGGCCTTGTCGCCGCGGCGGTCCTGGCGGGCGCGCACGCTGCCTTCCACCACCGGGTTCACGATTTCCAGGTGCGACGGGTTGAACGCCAGCGACAGGTGAACCGGGCCGCCCGGGGTGGACACGTCGGAGCTGAAGCCCTGGTGGTACTTCACGTCACCCGCGGGCAGGTCTTCGGCGGCCTTGTGCTCGAACTCGGCGAACAGGTCGGCGGGCATCTTGCCCAGCGTGTTGACCAGCACGTTCAGGCGGCCGCGGTGGGCCATGCCGATGACGATTTCCTGCACGCCGCGCTCGCCGGCGCGCTGGATCAGCTCGTCCATCGCGGCGATGAAGCTTTCGCCGCCTTCCAGCGAGAAGCGCTTCTGGCCGACGTACTTGGTGTGGAGGTAGCGCTCCAGGCCCTCGGCGGCCGTCAGTCGCTCGAGGATGTGCTTCTTCTCGTCAGGCGTGAAGCTCGGCTTGCCGCGGGCCTTTTCCAGGCGTTCCTGCCACCAGCGCTTTTCGCCGGGGTCGGACACGTGCATGAACTCGGAGCCGATCGAGCCGCAGTAGGTCTCGCGCAGCGCCTGGACGATCTGGCGCAGCGTCATGGTCTCGCCGCCGAAGTAGCTGTTCACGGCGCTGAACGAGATGTCCATGTCGGACTCGGTCAGGTCGTAGAACGCGGGGTCGAGTTCGGGGATCTTGGGGCGCTCTGCGCGCTTGAGGGGGTCCAGCTCGGCCCAGCGGTTGCCGAGGAACCGGTAGGCCGCGATCAGCGACTGGACGTGGACCTGCTTGCGGGCGACCGCGAGGTCGGCGCTGGAGGCCTTGTTCGCGAAGGCATTGGCCTTGGCGCGCTGGGCGAACGATTCGATGACGGGGGCGTGGGCGACGTCGCGGGACTCGCTGCCGTCGACGGCGGGCACGTGCTGGAGGGCGTCGAAGTACGCACGCCAATTGTCAGGCACGGAGCCGGGGTTGTCGAGGTAAGCCTCGTACATCTCCTCCACATACGGCGCATTGCCGCCGAACAGGTAGGAGTTGGACCTGTATTGCTGCATCATCTTTCGCTCACCTCTTGCCCCGGTTTCCAAGGCTTTGGCTGGTTGAAGAACCTTCCGCGACACGGCTCGACCGATTGGCGGATTGCGACCCACCTTCGCCGCCGCCAGGCGACTGCAAAAGGGACGGGAAGGACTGGTTTACGTCTCAGGGGCTGAACTCTAGCACTTCGGGTTTGCCCGAGACGGTGCACGCAACGCGACAAACTGCACTGATTCAGGTCATGCAAAGTTGACTGCCTCGTAAACTTGCGCCCGCGACAGCCCCGAGATTGAATGGCTGCGCCACGGGACAAGAGGATTCCCCATGCAAGTCCAGGTCGTCGACTACCGCGCGGCGGACGCCGCTGAAAAGTTCACCCGCTCCCTGCACGAAACCGGCTTCGGCGTGCTGACCAACCACCCGATCCGCCAGGCGCTGGTCGAGAAGATCTACGCCGACTGGCTGGCCTTCTTCAACAGCGAGGCCAAGCACGGGTTCGCGTTCTCCAAGGAAACCCAGGACGGCTACTTCTCCACGGAGATCTCGGAAACCGCCAAGGGCTCGACGCAGAAGGACATCAAGGAGTACTTCCACATCTACCCGTGGGGCCGCATCCCCGAGCAGCTCAAGGAAGACGCCCTCACCTACTACCGCGAAGCCAATGCGCTCGCCGCTGAGTTGTTGAGCTGGGTCGAGCGCTACACGCCGCCGGAAATCGCCGCGAAGTACCGCGAGCCGCTGTCCCACATGATCGAGGGCAGTCAGCAGACCCTGCTGCGGGTGCTGCGCTACCCGCCGCTGACCGGGCGTGAGCCCGCGGGCTCGCTGCGCGCTGCAGCCCACGGCGACATCAACCTGCTGACCATCCTGCCGGCCGCCAACGAGCCCGGCCTGCAGGTGCTCGGCAAGGACAACGCCTGGCACGACGTGCCCTGCGACTTCGGTACGCTGACGATCAACATCGGCGACATGCTGCAGGAAGCCTCGGCCGGCTACTACCCGTCAACCCAGCACCGCGTGGTCAACCCCACGGGCGAAGGCGCCACCAAGAGCCGCGTGTCGCTGCCGCTGTTCCTGCATCCGCGCGACAACGTCGTGCTGAGCGACCGCTACACCGCCGGCGCCTACCTCCAAGAGCGCCTGCGCGAACTGGGCGTCAAGTCCTGAACCGGGTCATCCAGATCCATCCCGACGCGCCGGTCAAGCCGGCGCTCGGCGCCCCTTGCAACGGCTGCGGCGTGTGCTGCCTGGCCGAACCCTGCCCGCTGGGCATGCTGATCAGCCGGCGCCGCCATGGTGCATGTGACGCCCTGCAATGGGACGGCAGCCGCTACATCTGCGGCGCGCTGACGGCCCAAGCGCACGGCCTGCGCGGCTGGCTGGTGCGGCGCTGGATCGCCGCCGGTGCCGGCTGCGACTGCACCTTCGAACCTGCGGGCAAGCCCTAGCGGCTGCCTCCGAGCCGGGGGCTACATTTTTCGGCTTCTGTCTTGCTGAGGAAGCCGCATGAATCGCCTGCTCCGCGCCCTGCCCCTGCTCGCCGCCCTGGCGCTGGGCGCCGCCACCGTCGTGAACGCCGCCCCGCTGCGCTGGGCCGCCACCAACGACATCCTGACGCTGGACCCCCATGCGCAGGACCACAACACCTCCAACGCGATCGGCACCCACATCTACGAGGGCCTGACACGCCTGAGCCGTGCCTACCGGCCCGAGCCGTCGCTGGCCACCAAGTGGACCTACCTCTCGCAGACCCAGGTGCGCTTCGAACTGCGCCGTGGCGTCAAGTTCCACGATGGCTCGCCGTTCACGGCTGACGACGTCGTGTTCAGCTTCGGCCGCATCACGCAGCCGCAAGGCACCAAGCAGACGTATGTCTCGGGCATCAAGGAGGTCAAGAAGATCGACGACTTCACGGTCGACCTGATCCTGGAAGCACCCACGCCGATGCTGCTGCAGAACATCATCAACTTCCCCATCATGAGCAAGGCGTGGTCGGTCAAGAACAACACGACCAGCACCCAGGACTACAAGGCCAAGGAGGAGAACTTCGCCTCGCGCAATGCCAACGGCACCGGCCCCTACAAGCTGGTGAGCTGGCAGCCCGACCAGGCGGTCAAGATGGTGGCCAACCCCGACTGGTGGGACAAGAACCCGAGCAACGTCACCGAACTGACCTACCTGCCCATCAAGTCGGCGCCGACGCGCGTGGCCGCCCTGCTGTCGGGCGACGTGGACATCGTCACCGACCTGCCCCCGCAGGACTTCTTCAAGCTCAAGGAAGAAGGTCGCGTCAAGCTGCTGGAAGGCGCCGAGATCCGCACGATCTTCTTCGTGATGGACGAGGGCAGCGAAGAACTCCGCGAGTCCAACGTGAAGGGCAAGAACCCGTTCAAGGACAAAAGGGTGCGCGAGGCGATGAACCTGGCGCTGGACCGCGAGGCGATCAAGCGCAGCATCATGCGCGGCCTGTCGGTGCCGGCGGCACTGATGGTCCCGCCGGGCGTCAACGGCTACGACGCGGCGCTCGACGCCCCGGTCAAACCCGACCTCGACAAGGCCCGCAAGCTGCTTGCCGATGCCGGCTACCCGCAGGGCTTCGAAGTGCCCCTGCACTGCCCCAACAACCGCTACGTGAACGACGAGCAGGTCTGCCAGGCGGCGGTGTCGATGTGGGCCAAGATCGGCGTGAAGGTGCGCCTGATCGCCGCCCCCTTCGCCACCCACAGCCAGACCTTCCAGCGCGGCGAATCACCGTTCTACATGCTGGGCTGGGGCGTGTCGACCTACGACGCCCTCTACGCGATGCAGGCCTGGGGCCACACCCGCACGACGGGCGCCGACGGCAACTTCAACTTCGGCAAGATCAGCGACGCCACGCTCGACGCCCTGATCCAGAAGATCAAGTTCGAGCCGGACGTGCCCAAGCGCAACGCGCTCATCCGCGAGGCCCTGCTGCGCATCCGTGACGAGTCTCTGTTCGTTCCCATCCACCACCAGATCCGCCCCTGGGCGATGAAGCCGGGTGTGGACACCGTCCACCGCTCCAACGACTACTTCGAGGCCCGCTACACGACCGTCAAATGAAAACCACCTTCGCCCTCGCCGCGCTGCTGTGGGTGACGGGGCTGGCGTGCGCCAACCCGTTGCGTTGGTCAGCCCAGAACGACATCCAGACGCTGGATCCGCACTCCCAGAACCACTCGGCCACGACGACCATCACGGGCTACGCCTATGAGGGTCTGACGCGCTACACCGAGAAGTTCGACGTGGAACCCGCACTGGCCACCAAGTGGACCTACGTGACGCCGACCCAGGTCCGCTTCGAACTGCGCCGCGGCGTGAAGTTCCACGACGGCTCGCCATTCACGGCCGACGACGTCGTGTTCAGCTTCCAGCGCATCCGCCACCCGGCCAGCAACATGGTCATCTATTCGTCGGGCATCAAGGAGGTCAGGAAGATCGATGACTTCACCCTCGACCTGATCCTGGACGCCCCCAACCCCGTGCTCACGCGCAACCTGACGTTCGTGCGCATCGTGAGCAAGGCCTGGGCCACCAAGAACCGCTCCGAGAACCCCCAGGACTTCAAGGCCAAGGAAGACACCTTCGCCTCGCGCAATGCCAACGGCACCGGCCCCTTCCGCATCACCAGCTGGACACCTGATCAGAAGATCACGATGGTCGCCAACAAGGACTGGTGGGACAAGCCCAAGGGCAATATCAGCGAGGTGACCTACCTCCCGATCAAGCAGGACGCCACCCGCGTGGCCGCACTGCTGTCCGGCGCGCTGGACCTCCTGACCGACGTGCCGCCACAAGACGTCGCCAAGCTCAAGGCCGACCCTCGTCTCAAGGTCATCGACGGGCCCGAGAACCGCACGATCTTCTTCGCGCTGGACCTGGGCAGCGACGAGATCAAAGGCAGCAGCGTGAAGGGCAGGAATCCCTTCAAGGACCGGCGTGTGCGCGAAGCCATGTCGCTGGCCATCGACCGCGAGGCCATCAAGCGCAGCCTGATGCGCAACTTGTCGGTCCCGGCGGGCATCATGGTCGCGCCGGTCGTCTACGGCTGGTCCCAGGAGCTGGATCAGGTGGCCAAGCCCGATCTTGTACGGGCCCGGCAGTTGCTGGCCGATGCCGGCTATCCGGACGGCTTCGACACGCCGCTGGCCTGCCCGAACGATCGCTACGTGAACGACGAGGAAATCTGCCAGGCCGTCGTCTCGATGTGGGCCCGCGTGGGCATCAAGGCCCGACTGACCACCCAGCCCATGACCCAGCATTCCGTGGCCGTGCAACGCTTCGAATTGCCGCTGTACCTGTATGGCTGGGGCGTGACCACCTTCGACGCCCAGTACACCCTGCAGGACATCGTGCACACACGGACTGCTGGCCCGGACGGCCATGGCAACTATTCGCGGATCAGCGATGCCAAGGTGGATGCCCTGGTGCAACAGATGAAGCTCGAGACGGATGTCCCGCGGCGCCTGGCCCTGATGCAGGAAGCCCTCAAGCGCACGCGCGACGAGGTGCTGTTCATCCCCATCCACCACCAGGTACGCCCCTGGGCGATGCGCGCGGACGTGACCATCCCGCATTCCGCCAACGATGCGCCCCAGGCCAAGTGGGCCACGGTGAAGTGACGGCTTGAGCCTGGATCCGCGGGGCCGCTTCCGCGCGGGACAATCCGCGCCATGAGCGCCCCCGTCTTCGAGCCCCTGCACTTCACGCCGAGCCCCGAGCAGCGCGCGATCCAACTGCGCCGCACGCGGCTGATGCTGGTGGAAGCCAACGCCGGCGCCGCCAAGACGACCACCCTCGCCTTGCGCCTGGCGCAAGCGCTGCTGCGCGGCGCACCGCCCGCCACGCTGCTGGCGCTGACGAGCACTACGCCCGCCGTCACGGCGCTGAAAGAACGCCTCGCACACATCGGCGTGGCGCGGGACGTCATCGCGCAGCTGCGCATCCAGACCTTCGAAGCCTTCAGCCTCGGCGTGCTGGCCGAAGCCGAAGGCACGCTCGCGCGCATCGTCGCCACACCCGAACAGGTGCGCCCCTTCGTCATCCGGGCGCTGGAGCGCGCGCAGACGCTGCCCGACGAGCGCTACCCTGAGGAACTCGCGAACGACGCGCGCGCCGGCGATCAGGTCGAAGGCCTGCTGCAGGCGTTCGAGGTGCTGAAGGGCCGCATGGTGCTGGAACACCGGGATGCCGACGAGCGCCTGACGCCGGCTGCCGCCGAGGCGCTGGGCTTCGACTACCTGACGCTGCGCACCTGGCAGTGCTTTGAGGCCATCCGGCGCGGCAGCCACCCGGACCACCCCGAGTTCCGCTACCCGGGCGACGGCGTCTACGACCTGGCCCGGCAGCTGCTCACGGGCGAGATCCAGCCCACCGACACCCTGCTCCAGCTCGGGCTGACGCTGGTGTGCGTGGACGAGATGCACGACGTGAACCGTGCCGCCTTCACGGTGCTCAAGGCCGTGCTGGCCGCCCACCCGCGCGCCGCCTTCGTCGGCGTGGGCGACCGGGACCAGGTCATCCACGCGCAGAGCGGCGCCGAGGCCGGCTTCATGAGCGAGTATTTCCGCCGCGAAATCGGCGAGCCCGAGGTGCTGCCGCTGACCGCCAGCCACCGCTTCGGCGCAGAGCTGGCCCGCCACACCGGGGCCCTCGCGCGCAAGGCCTACGGCGCCAGCGACGAGGCGCACACCACCGTGCATCTCGAACGCTGCAGCTCACAGCGCCTGGCCGCGGAATTCATCGCCCGCCAGGCCCAGGCCCACCAGGCCCAGCGCAAGCTGGCCACGCTTCGGGTGCTGCTGCGTCAGCCTGCGCAATCGGTGCTGATCGAGCATGAGCTGCTGCGCCTGGGCGTGCCCTACGCGACCGCCGGTTTCGCGCCCTACCTCTCCCGGCCGGAAATCCTGCTCGTGCGCGGTTTGCACGCCCACGCCCGCGGCGGCGACGCCGGCTTCGACACGCCCGAGCGCCGCGCCCGCCTGCTGGACGCCTGGCTGCTGTTCTCCGGCGCGCGCATCGACAGCATCGAACTGCGCCACCTCGACGCGGCCGAGGCGCAGCGCGTGGCCGTGGCGCACGCCTCGCAGGACGTGGACGCGACCCGACGCTTCATCGACGCGCACGCGCTGCGCAGCGCCACACCGGCGTCCCGGCGCGCCCTCGAGGCCACGCTCGCGCTGCTGCGCAGCGGCGACACCGAGGCCTTCGAGGCCTCTTTCCTGAAGGTGCTGGACCCGCTGACCCTCGCCCGCCGCGTGTTCGTGCGGCACGGCGATGCCCGACGCGTGGCCGACAACATCGCGCAGCTCTACCGCCTCGTGCTGACCGAGGGCAGTGACGTGGACGGCGCCTTCCGCATGCTGACGGCGCTGGATGCCGCTCGGGGCAAGGTGCGCGCTCAGGAACGCGTGATGCTGTCCAGCATCGAGGCGGCCAAGGGCCTGGAGTTCGACCACGTCATCGTGCCGCACCTGAGTGCCGGTGAGTTCGGCGGTGGCGACCTGGAACACCGCAACCTGCTCTACGTCGCCCTGACCCGTGCCCGCCAGCGGCTCACGCTGACCTTCGACCCCGACCGCCCGTCACGCTTCCTGCGCGACGCCGGCTTGCTCGAACCCATCGCCGCATGAAGCCGCCCGTCATCAACTTCTCCACACTGCAGGCCGCCGTCGAGGTCACCGCCACGCTGGCCTTTGCACTGTCCGGGCTGCTCGCGGGCGCGCGCAAGCAACTGGACGTGGTCGGCCTGTGTGTCGTGGCGGGCCTGTCGGCCTTCGGGGGCGGCACGCTGCGCGATGTGCTGCTGGATCGACGGCCCTTCTTCTGGGTCGAGCATGCCGACTGGCTGTGGGGGCTGATGGGCCTGTGCCTGGCGGCGATGCTCGGCATGCGCCGGCGCCACCTGGCCCTCACCGAGCGGGCCATCCAGTGGCCCGACGCGCTGGGCCTCGGGCTGTTCACGGCCAACGGCACGCTCGTGGCACTGGATGCCGGCATGCCGGCCATCGTGGCGGTCCTGATGGGCGTCATCACCGCCGTGTTCGGCGGCGTGCTGCGCGACATCGTCTGCAACGAGATCCCGGCGGCCTTCCACGACCACCGGCCCTACGCGCTGTGCAGCTTCGTCGGCGGATGGGTGCTGGTGGCCGCCGTCTCGCTGGAGGCGCCCCAATGGGCGGCCATCAGCGCGGCAGCGGCCACGGCCGTGCTGCTGCGCGGCCTGGCGCTGTGGACGGGCTGGACGCTGCCCGCCTGGCGCATCGGCACCCGGCGATAACGCCTACCAGCCGATGGTGTAGGTCACCACGGTGGGCGCCTGCGTGTGCAGCGACGGGCTGAAGTCGCCGACGTCGTCGTAGGCGAAGCCGTAGGCCTTGCGGTTGATGCTGTGGTCGTGCCAGAACTTGGCGTACCCGTTGCCCACCTGGCCCGCCGGGTAGTGCGCCGACTGCACGTACCAGTTGGCCGGCGTCTCCAGCACGTGGCGATTCAGCGCTGCGCACACCTGCGCCTGGATCTGCAGTTGCGTGCCGACGTTGGTCGGGTTGCCGCTGCCATCGGCCAGCAGGCCGGCGCCGAGCAGCACCATGGCAGTGTCGGGCTTGCCGTTGATGTAGAAGGTGCCGGCGGGCGAGCCGCCCGTGAAGGTGAAGCGGTCTCCGCTCACGCGGCCACGGAAGGTGCCGAGGTTCTGGAGCGTGAAGACGAGGTCCTCGTTGCGGTAACGGGCCCAGACCGAGTCGATGTAGGGCTGCAGGTAATTCGCATTGGCCTGACCCGGTTTGAAGCTCGCATGGGCCGGCGCGATGATGCGATAAGGTGCGAACGGCGCCTGCGCCAGCGGCTT
The DNA here is from genome assembly GCA_003963005.1 of Burkholderiales bacterium. Lineage (GTDB taxonomy): Bacteria > Pseudomonadota > Gammaproteobacteria > Burkholderiales > Burkholderiaceae_C > Pelomonas. The sequence continues at coordinate 8,122 of RXJW01000134.1, read as the reverse complement.
GAATTCTGCCGGAACGTCGCTGATGAACCGGCTGAAGAGCTGGTCGCGCGTCTCGGTCAGCGCCTCACCCACCGTCTGGTCATAACCACCCAGCCCCTGCACACGCAGCTTCAGCGGGAAGCCGAAGTGATCCACCCGCGTGGTGTTGATGAAGATGCCCGGGTCGGGCCGGCCCGGCGGGATGATCGCCATTTCGCCGAAGTCGAAGTAGACGTCGATGTTGGGATCGGTCGGGTTCTCGATGTTGGCGCCGGCGTAGCCGACATTGCCGTTGCCATCGAGCACGACACGGATGTACATCGGCGAGCCGACCGACATCAGCACGCGCGCCGAATCCAGCGCCGGGATGGTGAGCGAGCGCGTGGCGCTGAGCTTGTGGAAGTAGTTGGTGTAGGCGACGCCGTTCTTGGTGAGCGCGCCGTTGTCGGCCGTGGACATCGGGATGAGGTTGCCCGACGCGTCCACGCGCACGAATTTGCCCGTCGACCAGTCGCGGCCGATGATCGCCCAGTAGACCTGGTCGTCGGTCCAGCGGCCGCCCGTCTGGTTGACGATGTTGAAGGTCGTGCGGCCGTTCCAGGTGCCAGTGGCCGCGGCGACCTTGTACGACGAGGTCAGGTCGTTGAAGCCGCGGTTCACGAGGTTGGGCTCGTTGCCTGTCAGCACGAGCGAGGCGCCACCGTAGTTGATGTCGTTGAACAGCGTGACCTGGTAGCCCGCCTGCACCTTGACGGACGAGATGCGGTCGTTCCAGGCGGTGCCGATCCAGCTTGAATCGGCGCTCACGCACAGGCTGTCGCCCGCGTAGTTGACGTCGGCGTAGAAGCACACCGGGCCGCTGGCCGTGTTGCCGTTGACCGTGTAACTGAACTTCGGCGTGTCATAGGCCGGCGTGCCGTTGTTGTAGGTGAACCAGTAGCCGATGACGTTGCCGGTGGCGACGGTGAGCTTCTGCTCGTAGCGCCCGTTGGCCGCCGTCATGCGCAGGTTCTGCTGCGCGCCGTTGTTGACGGTGTAGTGGACGTCGACCCAGGTGGTCGACACATTGGACTTGAACCAGATCGTGGCGGTGGTACCGCTCACGTCCACCCCTTGGTCGTAGTCGGCCGCCGACGCGGGCCGCAGCAGGCCCAAGGTCAGCAGCACGCCGACGCCGAGCAGGCGCAGGCAACGCAAAACGAGATTCACGCTTGTCTCCTCGGCCGGCTCGCCGTCGCGCGGCGGCTGGCTCGTCGGGGCCGTTGCGCGCCAACGCTTCAGGCCCGGGTGTCGCGGCTGCGATGACCTACTGCTCAACCCGGCAAGCAGCCGCTGCCGGGGTCCGGTCGCCGTCTGCCAGCGCTTCAGGCCAGTTGAATACCAACTGAAAGCGCTTTCAGAATTGGTCCGCATCCTCCCGGGAGAGACGCGAAAGCGGTTTCATGGAAAACCCGTGCGAAGGCCGGTTGTGCGTCGCCCGGTTCAGGGACGGCACATCCCGGGTTGCCGGCGGCGGCTGCTCAATGCGAGTGCACCGAGCGCAGGTGCCCGCCACCCGTGACGGGGGCTGGCGCCTCCTGGGCGGCCGAGGCCAGGCCGCTCAGAATGCCGCACTGGTCAGCCCGCTGCGCCTCGCCGCAGCGCTGGCGCAGCGCGCGCAGTTGCTTCTCCAGGGCCCGCAGTTCCTGGATGCGGCGGGACACGTGGCCGATGTGTGCATCCAGCAGCGCGTTCACGTCGCCACAGTCGCCCGCCGGCTCGTCCTTCACGCGCAGCAGCACCCGCACCTCGTCGAGCGACATGTCCAGCCCGCGGCAGAAGCGGATGAACTGCAGCCGCTCCAGATGGGCCGGCTCGTAGACCCGAAAGCCACCAGAGGTGCGCCCTGGGGCGGGCAGCAGGCCCTCCCGCTCGTAGTAGCGGATGGTGTCGACGGCCGTCGACGAGGCGGCGGCGAGGTCACCGATCTTCATGGCAGCTCCTGGGGGCAAGGCCCTCAGTGTAGGCACTTGACTCTGGAGCTGCTCCAGGGATTCCAATGCCCGCATCACAAAGACATCGCCCCCATGACCGCGCACTCGCACCCGCATCACCACGATCACGATCACGGCGATCACGATCACCACGACCACGCCACCCCAGCGCACAGCTGCCACGGCAGCGCGTGCGCCACGGCTGCCGCGCCCATCGCCATGCCGGCAGGCAGCGGCCTGCTGCTGCGCATCCCCGCGATGGACTGCCCGACCGAAGAAGGCCAGATCCGTCGCGCGCTCGACGCGATCACCGACCTTCGCGGCCTGCGCTTCGACCTGCCGGCCCGGGCGCTCAGCGTCGACGCGCCTCCCATGGCCTGGCCGGCGGTCACCGCGGCGATCACGCGCGCCGGTTTCAAGGTCGAAACGCTCAATGCACCTCCCGCGACAGCCGATGTGGCCCGACAGCAGCGGCTCGAACTCGCCCGCCTCATCGCCGCCCTCGGCGTGGCCGTGGGCGCTGAACTGCTGCACTACGTCGCCCCGGACACCCTGCCCTGGCGTGGGGCCGGCATGGCGGTGGCCGCCCTCGCCATCGCCCTGTCGGGGCTGGGCGTCTTCCGCAAGGGGCTGTCCGCCCTGCTGCGAGGCGACCTCAACATCAACGCGCTGATGGCCGTGGCCGTGACCGGCGCCTTCCTCATCGGCCAGTGGCCCGAGGCGGCGATGGTGATGGCGCTGTACGCGCTGGCCGAACTCATCGAAGCCCGTTCCGTCGAGCGCGCGCGCAACGCGATCACCAGCCTGCTGGCGCTCTCCCCCGAGACCGCGGAGGTGCAACAGGCCGACGGCAACTGGGCCCGCACCGCGGCGCAGGCCGTGCCCATCGGTGCGATCGTGCGCGTGAAACCCGGTGAGCGCTTCGCGCTGGACGGCCGCGTGACCGAGGGTCGCGGCGCCGTCGACGAGTCCCCGGTCACGGGCGAAAGCCTGCCGGTCGACAAGGCCCCGGGCGACCGCGTGTTCGCCGGCACGATCAACCAGAGCGGCGGGCTGAGCTTTGAAGTCACCAAGCCGGCCAGCGACACCGTGCTGGCCGGGATCATCCACGCCGTCGAGGCCGCGCAAGGCCAGCGCGCGCCGACGCAGCGTTTCGTCGACCGGTTTGCCGCCGTCTACACACCGGTGGTGTTTCTGCTCGCCGTGGCCGTGGCCCTCGGCACGCCGCTGCTGCTCGGCTGGCCGTGGCTGACCGGCGTGTACAAGGCGCTCGTGCTGCTCGTCATCGCCTGCCCGTGTGCGCTCGTCATCTCGACGCCGGTGACCGTCGTCAGCGGCCTGGCCGCCGCGGCGCGGCGCGGCATCCTGATCAAGGGCGGCGTGCACCTCGAACAAGCCCGCCGGTTGCGCGTGCTGGCGCTGGACAAGACCGGCACGCTGACGGCCGGGCGGCCGACGCTGGTGGCACAGCAAGCGCCCGACGGCGCGCCGCTGGCTGGCCGCGTGGTTCAGTTGGCGCGCAGCCTCGCCGCCCGCTCGGACCACCCCGTTGCACACGCCATCGCCCAGGCGCTGCCGGGCGAGGCGCTCCCCGTCGAGGACTTCGCTGCGCAAGCCGGCCGCGGCGTGCGGGGCCGCGTTGACGGCCTCGCGCTGGCGCTCGGCAACCACCGCTGGATTCACGAGCGGGGCCTGTGCACGCCCGAGTTGGAAGCGCAGATGCAGGCCCACGAGGCGCAGGGGCACACCGTGTCGCTGCTGGCGGACGAGCACCGCGTGCTGGCGCTCTTCGCCGTGGCCGACACCGTCAAGCCCAGCAGCCGCGAGGCGGTGGCTGCGCTGCGCGACCTCGGCGTTGCACCGGTGATGCTGACGGGCGACAACGCCGTCACCGCCCAGGCCATCGCGCGTCAGCTCGGCATCGACGAGGTCCGCGCGCAGTTGCTCCCGCAGGACAAGCAGGCCGCCATCGCCGAACTCGGCACCCGCGGCCCAGTCGGCATGGTGGGCGATGGCGTCAACGATTCGCCGAGCCTCGCCGCCGCTGCAGTCGGCTTCTCGATGGGTGCTGCGGGCACCGACACCGCCAAGGAAGCGGCCGACGTGCTCATCATGAACGACGACCTGCGCAAGGTGGCCGAGACGATCCGCCTGTCGCGCCGAACTCATGCGCTGCTCTGGCAGAACATCGCACTCGCCTTAGGCATCAAGGCGGTGTTCTTCGTGCTCGCCGTGTTCGGCAGCGCCACGATGTGGATGGCCGTCTTCGCCGACATGGGGGCGAGCCTGCTGGTCGTGGCCAACGGCCTGCGCCTGCTGCGGCGCTAGAACGACAACGGCCACCCGCGGGTGGCCGTCGTCCATGCCGCAGGAAGGTCAGCCTAGTGCCAGGCGCTGGCGCGCCGCTGCGTACTCGCGCTTCAGGCGTGCCACCAGCTCACCCGCCGGCACGACCTGCTTGACGGCACCGATGCCCTGGCCACTGCCCCAGATGTCCTTCCAGGCCTTGGCGGCGCCGCCGCCGAAGTTCATCTTGCTCGGGTCGCTCTCGGGCAGGTTGTCCGGGTCCAGGCCCGCCGCCACCACCGAGCCGCGCAGGTAGTTGCCATGCACGCCGGTGAAGAGGTTGCTGTAGACGATGTCGTCGCTGTTGCTGTCGACGATCATCTGCTTGTACTCGGCCGCCGCGCGTGCCTCGTCGGTCGCGATGAAGGCCGAGCCGATGTAGGCCAGGTCCGCGCCCATCGCCTGCGCGGCCAGCACCGCGTCCCCCGTGGCCATCGAGCCCGAGAGGGCCAGCGGGCCGTCGAACCACTCGCGGATTTCCTGCACGAGCGCGAAGGGGCTCTTCACACCCGCATGGCCGCCCGCACCGGCCGCCACGGCGATCAGGCCGTCGGCGCCCTTCTCGATGGCCTTCTTCGCGAACTTGTTGTTGATGATGTCGTGCAGCACGATGCCGCCCCAGGCGTGCACGGCCTGGTTCACGTCCTCACGCGCGCCGAGGCTCGTGATGACGATGGGCACCTTGTACTTGGCGCAGACGGCCATGTCGTGCTCCAGGCGCTCGTTGCTCTTGTGCACGATCTGATTGATGGCGAACGGCGCGGCGGGCTTGTCCGGGTTGGCCTGGTTGTAGGCGGCCAGGGTCTCGGTGATCTCGGCCAGCCACTCGTCGAGCAGTTCGGCCGGGCGCGCGTTGAGCGCCGGCATCGAGCCGACGACGCCGGCCTTGCACTGCTCGATGACGAGCTTGGGGTTGCTGATGATGAACAGCGGCGAGCCGATGACGGGCAGCGGCAGGTTCTTCAGGATGTCGGGCAAAGCCAAGGGAATGTCTCCGTCAGAAGGCTTCAAGGGCCAGTTCGGTCACGCTGTCGGCGCCATCGACGATGGCACGGCGCAACGCGCCGGTGCGCGGCAGGATGTGTTCGGCGTAGAAGCGCGCGGTGGCGATCTTGGCTTCCATGAACGGCTTGTCAGTCGCCAAGGCGTCTTCCGCCACGAGCAGCGCGCGGGCGAGCTGCCAGCCGGCGACCAGGTTGCCCGCCAGCATCAGGTAGGGGACCGAGCCGGCGTAGGCGGCGTTGGGGTTGGCCTTGGCCGAGCCGGCGATGAAGTCCACCACCGCCAGGTAGTCCTCACGCGAGGCGCGCAGCGCCTTCAGCACGGCGCGCGCCGCGGCGCTGCCGCGCTGGGCGAGCTGGCCTTCGGTGACTTCGATCTGACCCGCGATGGCGCGCGCCAGTTGGCCACCGTCGCGCGCCGTCTTGCGGCCGACGAGGTCGTTGGCCTGGATGGCGGTCGTGCCTTCGTAGATGGTCAGGATCTTGGCGTCACGGTAGTACTGCGCCGCACCGGTCTCCTCGATGAAGCCCATGCCGCCGTGCACCTGCACGCCCAGGCTCGTGACCTCCAGGCTCATCTCGGTGCTGTAGCCCTTCACGAGCGGCACCATGAAGTCGTAGAAGGCCTGGTTCTGCTTGCGCGCGTCGGCGTCGGGGTGGTGGTGGGCCGCGTCGAAGGCGGCGGCGGCGGCACTGGCCATCGCGCGGCAGCCCTCGGTCATCGCGCGCATCGTCATCAGCATGCGGCGCACGTCGGGGTGGTGGATGATGGCCGCGCTGCCCGGCTTGGAGCCGTCGACGGGACGAGACTGCACGCGCTCCTTCGCGTAGGCCACGGCCTTCTGGTAGGCACGGTCGGCGATACCGACGCCCTGCAGGCCCACCCCGTAGCGAGCGGCGTTCATCATGATGAACATGTACTCCAGGCCGCGGTTCTCTTCACCGATCAGCTGGCCGATGGCGCCGCCGTGGTCGCCGAACTGCAGGACCGCCGTGGGGCTGGCCTTGATGCCCATCTTGTGCTCGATGGACACGCAATGCGCGTCGTTGCGAGCACCGAGCGAACCGTCGGCATTCACGAGGAACTTCGGCACGAGGAACAGGCTGATGCCCTTCACGCCCTCCGGCGCGCCCACCACGCGGGCCAGCACGAGGTGGACGATGTTCTCGGCCATGTCGTGTTCGCCATAGGTGATGTAGATCTTGGTGCCGAAGATCTTGTAGGTGCCGTCGGGCTGCGGCTCGGCGCGCGTGCGCACCAGGGCCAGGTCGGAGCCAGCCTGCGGCTCGGTGAGGTTCATCGTGCCGGTCCAGCGGCCTTCCAGCAGCTTCGGGATGAACAGCGCGCGCTGCTCGTCGGAGCCGGCAGTGAGCAGCGCCTCGACGGCGCCATCGGTCAGCAGCGGGCACAGCGCGAAGCTCATGTTGGCCGCCTGGAGCATTTCATTGCAGGCCGCGGCGATGGTCTTGGGTGCGCCCTGGCCGCCGAAGTCGGTCGGGTGCTGCAGGCCCTGCCAGCCGCCTTCGGCGTAGGCGCGGAAGGCGTCCTTGAAGCCGGGCGTCGTCGTGACCTGGCCGTCCTTCCAGAACGACGGGTTCTTGTCACCTTCCCAGTTCAGCGGGGCGATGACGTCCTGCGTCAGCTTGGCGCACTCTTCCAGCACGGCGCCGGCGGTGTCGAGGCCAAAGTCGGCGAACGCGGGGATCTGTTGCGTCAACGTCTCCAGGCCAGCGAGGTGCTGGATGTTGAAGAGCATGTCCTTGACGGGGGCTTGGTAACTCATTTGTTCCTCCAGGCGGATACAAAAAGGGCGCCGCAACGACCAAGGTCGGGGGCGCCCGGTGCAGTTGGTGCGTGGCTTACAGCGTGTTCACGAGTTCCGGCACGGCCGCGAACAGGTCGGCTTCCAGGCCGTAGTCGGCCACCGAGAAGATCGGGGCTTCGGGATCCTTGTTGATGGCAACGATGACCTTGGAGTCCTTCATGCCGGCCAGGTGCTGGATGGCGCCCGAGATGCCGGCGGCCACGTACAGCTGCGGCGCGACGATCTTGCCGGTCTGGCCGACCTGCCAGTCGTTCGGCGCGTAGCCCGCGTCCACCGCGGCGCGCGAGGCGCCGAGCGCAGCACCGAGCTTGTCGGCCAGCGGCGTCAGCACTTCCATGAACTTCTCGTTCGAGCCCAGCGCACGGCCACCCGACACGATGATCTTGGCGGCGGTCAGCTCGGGGCGGTCGCTCTTCGTGACCTCACGGCCGACGAAGCTGCTCTTGCCGGAGTCAGCGGCGGCAGCCGCCGATTCGACGGCGGCAGCGCCACCCGAGGCAGCAGCCGGGTCGAAGCCGGTCGTGCGCACGGTGATCACCTTGACGGTATCGGCGCTCTGCACGGTGGCGATGGCGTTGCCGGCGTAGATCGGACGCTCGAAGGTGTCAGGGCTGACGACCTTGGTGATGTCGCTGATCTGGCCCACGTCCAACAGGGCGGCGACGCGCGGGGCGACGTTCTTGCCCGCGGCGGTAGCGGGGAAGAGGATGTGGCTGTAGCCCGAAGCCAGCGCGATCACCTGCGCGGCGACGTTCTCGGCCAGGCCTTCGGCCAGCGCGGTCGAGTCGGCGTGCAGCACCTTGGCCACGCCGGCGATCTGCGCGGCAGCGGCGGCGGCGGCACCGGCGTTGTGGCCGGCCACCAGCACGTGGACGTCGCCACCCAGGGCGGCAGCAGCGGTGACGGTGTTCAGCGTGGCGCCCTTGATCGAGGCGTTGTCGTGTTCGGCAATGACGAGTGCGGTCATGTCAAAGTCTCCAGATTCGATACGGCTTAG